>JBKKAI010000585.1:0-4725 GCA_046714815.1 Terriglobia bacterium
CCACAGCTTCATGGCCCCTGACCTTTTTTGTCGCCGGCGTTGCCGGCTTTAGTTTTGTCGCCGGCGTTGCCGGCTTTGGTTTTGTCGCCGGCGTTGCCGGCTTTGGTTTGCAGGGCGGCCCGCACGCGCAGCGGCAGCCCGATCAGCCGGATGAAGCCCTCGGCGTCCTTCTGGTTGTAGCTCTCGCCCATGGTGAAGCTGGCGATGTCGGTGGAGTAAAGCGAAAAGGGCGAGCGGCGGGAGAGGACATTGATATTGCCGCGGTACAGCTCCAGCGCCACCTCGCCGGTGGCCGTTTGCTGCGTGGAATCCACAAAGGCGTCGAGCGCCTCGCGCAGCGGCGTAAACCACAGCCCGTTGTAGACCAACTGTCCGTAGTCGAGGGCGATGTGCTGCTTGTAGGCGAAGGTGGCGCGGTCCAGACACAGCGCCTCCAGCTCGGCGTGCGCCGCGTAGAGGATGGCGCCGCCGGGCGTCTCGTATGCGCCGCGCGACTTCATGCCCACGAAGCGGTTCTCCACCAGGTCAATGCGTCCGATGCCGTGCCGGCCGCCTAATTCGTTGAGTTTTTCGAGCAGCGCGACAGGGCCGGGCTTCTGGCCGTCGAGCGACACCGGCGTTCCCTTCTCGAAGCCGATGCTCACCCGCCCGGCCTCCTCGGGCGCGGTGCGCGGCGAGTTGCTGAGCTGCCAGACGTCGCCGGGCGCGCCCGAGGCCGGGTCTTCCAGCGCGCCGCCCTCATGGCTGATGTGCCAGATATTGCGGTCGCGGCTGTAAATTTTCTGCGCCGAGGCGGCCACCGGGATGTTGTGGAGGCGCGCGTATTCCAGCGCATCCTCGCGGGAGCGGATGTCCCACTCGCGCCAGGGAGCGATTACGCGCAGGTGCGGCGCCAGCGCCTGGTAGGCCAGCTCGAAGCGCACCTGGTCGTTGCCCTTGCCGGTGCAGCCGTGAGCCACCGCGTCGGCGCCCTCCTCGAGCGCCACGTCCACCTGGTGCTTGGCCAGCAGCGGGCGCGCGATCGAGGTGCCCAGCAGGTACTTGCCTTCGTAGACGGCGCCGGCGCGCACGATCTTCCAAAGGTAGTCGCGCACGAACTCCTCGCGGAGGTCCTTGATGATGATCTTGCTGGCGCCGGTGGCCAGAGCCTTTTCCCGCAGCCCTTCCAGCTCGTCGCCCTGGCCCACGTCGCCGGCCATGGCGATGACCTCGCAGCCGTAGTTCTGCTTCAACCAGGGAATGATGATGGACGTATCCAACCCGCCCGAGTAGGCGACGACAACTTTTTTCGGTTTCATGAATTCAGTCCAAGGTCCAAAGCCGGGCGCTCGCGGGCTTTGGACTCCTCTTCGCGATTAGCGGGCCAGCAGCAGCAGCAGGATGGCCTTCGCCACGTGCAGCCGGTTTTCCGCCTGGTCGAAGACGGCCGAGCGCGGCGACTCGATCACCTCTTCGGTGACTTCCTCGCCGCGGTGGGCCGGCAGGCAGTGCATAAAGACGGCGTCAGGCCGCGCCCGATCGAACAGCTCCGGCGTGACCCGGAAGGGCGCGAAGACGCGCGCGCGCTCCTCGGCCTCAGCTTCGAAGCCCATGCTGGCCCAGACGTCGGTATAAACGGCGTGGGCGCCCACCACCGCCTGCTGGGGCGAATGGCCGATCTCCAGGACGGCGCCGGTGGCCTGCGCCAGCGCCTGCGCGCGCTCGACGATCCCGGCGTTCGGCCGATAGGCCTCCGGCGTGGCGACCGCCACGGTGGCGCCGGCCAGCGCTCCGCAGAGCAGCAGCGAGTGCGCCACGTTATTACCGTCGCCGACGAAGGCCAGCTTCGTCTTGCCCAGGTCGCCGAAGATCTCCTGCACGGTGAAGTAATCGGTGAGCGACTGGCAGGGGTGGAACAACTCGCTCAGGCCGTTGATCACCGGGACGGTGGAGAATCGGGCGAACTCCTCGACGGTGGCGTGCGAGAAAGTGCGCAGCGCCACGGCGTCCACCCAGCGGGACAGGTTGCGGGCCACGTCGCAGATGGGCTCGCGGTCGGGGATGCGCTGCGTGCCGGTGTCCATGAACACGCTCTCGCCGCCCAGGGTCTTCATTCCCAACTCGAAGGTGAAGCGGGTGCGCAGCGAGCGCTTTTCGAAGATCACCGCCAGCGACCGGCCTTCGAGCGCGCGGGCGTAGCGGCGCGGCTGCGCCTTCACCAGCCGCGCCAGGCGGAACACTTCGGCCACCAACGCGGGCGTCAGGTTGTCGTCGCGGATCAGGTGCTCAGGCACGGCGTTCGGAGCGGCTTTCAGCGAACGCACGGCGGCATCCGGCTTGCCCTCGGACTTCAGCGAGCGCAGGGTGGCGGTCGCGACGGCGGTGTTTCGCGTCATCTTCTCCTCCTCCCGCTTTCAAACGGCGGCTGAATAATTATGCGTCTCCATGAATAATTACACATTTGCGTGGCGGAGGCAAGCCCAAAGCAACGCCGGAAGGCGGGGCGACGAACAAGTTGCCATCCGCGCCACATCGCCGGGATTGTGGGGCCGGGATTGGGGCCGGAATGGGGGCCGGGATTGACGGGCGCGATATTTTCCGGCCGGAACCGGCACAGGCCGGAATGCCTGTGCTACATTTTTCCCATGGCTACCATTTCAATGGAGCGGGAAACCAACCCCTGGGAGGCGCAGGCGGCCCGGTTCGATGAGGCGGCGCGCAAGCTGAACCTCAGCGAGGGCATGTGGAAGGTGCTGCGCAGCCGGAACCGCGAGGTGATCGTCCACATCCCGGTGCTGATGGATGACGAGCGCGTGGAGGTGTTCACCGGATACCGGGTGCAGCATTCGATCGCGCGCGGGCCGGGCAAGGGCGGCATCCGCTACGCGCCCGATGTGACCCTCGACGAGATGCGCGCGCTGGCCTCCTGGATGACCTGGAAGTGCGCGGTGGTCAACATCCCGTTCGGCGGCGCCAAGGGAGGCGTGGTCTGCGACCCGCGCCAGCTTTCCAAAGGGGAGCTGGAGCGCATCACCCGCCGCTACACCGCCGAGTTGCTGGATTTCATCGGGCCGGAGCGCGACGTGCCCGCCCCGGACGTGAACACCAACGAGCAGGTGATGGCCTGGATCATGGACACCTACTCGATGCACGTGCGGCACACCACAACCGCCGTGGTCACCGGAAAACCGCTCGACCTGGGCGGATCGCGAGGGCGCAAGGAGGCCACCGGCCGCGGCTGCATGATCGTTTGCAACGAGGCGCTGAGGAAGCTGGGAATCGAGCGGCAGGGCGCGCGCGTCATCATCCAGGGCTTCGGCAACGTCGGCAGCGAAGCGGCGGTATTGATGCACGCCGCCGGTTACAAGATCATCGGCGTGGCCGAAGTGGACGCGGCGATCTACAATCCCGCCGGCCTGAATGTTCCGGCGCTGGTGCGCCACCGCAAGGAGCAGGCAACGGTAGCCGATTTTCCCGAATCCGAAGAGGCCGACCCGCAGGAGCTGCTGACCTACGAGTGCGATGTGCTGCTGCCGGCGGCGATCGAAAACCAGATCACTTCTCACAACGCGCCGCACCTGCGCGCCCGCGTGGTGGTGGAAGGCGCCAACGGCCCAACCACCGCGGTGGCCGACGGTATCCTGCGCGAGAAGCGCATCTTCGTGGTGCCTGACATCCTGGCCAACGCCGGCGGCGTCACGGTTTCCTACTTCGAGTGGGTACAGGACCGCCAGGGCTATTTCTGGACCGGGGAGATGGTCAACGACCGGCTCGACCGTATCATGCGCACCTCCTTTCACGACGTGGACGCCTACGCTGAGAACCACGACGTCAGCATGCGCATCGCCGCCTACATGCTGGCCATTGACCGCGTCGCGTTCGCCGTCAACCTGCGCGGCATCTACGCCTGATTCAAATGAATGCGGAAATCGCGCGGAGCACACGCTCCCGGCCCGGAATGGGAATCCAGGTCCGGTGCGCCCCTTCGAGTATGTCGAGCATGTCGAGTTTGGTTCGATGATGCTTTTCCGGCGTTGACAGTGCGCCGCGCTGCTGACTAAAATGGAGGGAGTCCCGGGGCGCGATTCAGTGGCCGCCGGGAAGCCAGAGAATCTCGAATACGGTTTATCCGGACTTTTGCGTGCCAGTAACCACCACTTCGTCTCGCGGCAAAGCCAAAGACCAGAAGAAAATCCGCATCCTGATCGCGGATGACCATCCCATTTTTCGCGACGGCCTGAAGAAGCTGCTGAGCCTGGAGACCGACCTGCAAGTGGTGGGCGAGGCGCAGAACGGGCAGCAGGCCGTCGAAATGGTGGAGAAGCTGCAACCCGACATCCTGCTGCTGGACCTGAAGATGCCCGGCATCAACGGCATCGTTGCGCTCGAGCAGTTGCAAAACAAGCTGAAGAACACGCGGGTGATCGTGCTCACCGCCACCGACGAGGAACAGGAGATCGTCCAGGTGATGCGGCTGGGGACGGCGGGCGTGGTGCGCAAGCAGACGGCGACCGAGTTGCTGATCAAGAGTATCCGCTCGGTGGCCAGCGGCGAGATCTGGCTGGACAGCCGGATGACGGCGGCGGTGATGCGGCAGTTTTCCGAGCCGGCGCCGGCGCAGGCGGCGCAGCCGAAGTCGCTGCTCAGCGGCCGCGAGCGCGAGATCGTAGTGCTGGTGGCGCAGGGCTTCCGTAACAAGGAGATCGCCGAGAAGATGTTCATCAGCGAGCAGACGGTGAAGAACCA
>JBKKAI010000586.1:0-3901 GCA_046714815.1 Terriglobia bacterium
CGGCTGCTCATTCTGCTGGTGGCCCTGGCCGGCTGCGCGGCGGCGGACGAAGTCACGCTGCGGCAGGAACTGACCGAACGCGAGCGGGCGCTGGGGCGCGAGCATCCCGGCGTGGCGCAATCGCTCACCGCGCTGGCGCTCCACTACAAGTCGCAGGGCAAATACGGCGCCGCCGAGCCGCTGCTCAAGCGCGCGCTGTCCATCCGGAGCCTCTCCGGCCCCGAGTACCCGGAATTGTTCCAGGCGGTCAATCACCTGGCCTCCCGGTATTACGCGCAGGGCAGCTACACCGAGGCCGAGCCCTATTACCGGCGCGCGCTGGCCATGCGGGAAAAGGCCCAGGGAGCGCAGAACCGCGAGCTGGCCGTCAGCCTGAACAACCTGGCGTCGCTGCTCTATGCCCAGGGCAGGAACGCCGAGGCGGAGCCGCTGTACCGCCGCGCGCTGGCGATTCGGGAGAAGGCCCTCGGCCCGGCGCACGCGGAAGTGGTGCAAAGCCTGAACGCGCTCGCGGCGGTGTATTACGGCCAGGGCAAATTCGCGGCGGCCGAGCCGCACTATCGCCGCGCGCTGGCCATCCGCGAAAAGGCGCTGGGGCCGGCGCACCCGGAGCTGGCCGTCAACCTCAGCAACCTCGCGCTGCTCTATAACGACCAGGCCAGGCACGCCGAAGCCGAGCCGTTCTACCGCCGCTATGTGACGATCCGCGAAAAGGCCGCCGGCCCGGAAGCCGCCGAAACCGCCACGCTGCTCCAAACGCTGGCAACGATTCTCTATCCCCAGGGCAAGTACACCGAGACGGAGGCCCTGCTGAAGCGCTCGCTGGCGATCCGCGATAAGAATCTCGGCCCACAGCACGACGAGGTGGCCGGCGCGCTGACCGGGCTGGCGCTGCCCTATGCCGACCAGGGCCGCTACGCCGAGGCCGAGCCGCTGTATCGCCGCGCGCTCGATATCCTGGAAAAGCTGCTCGGCCCCGAACACCTCGACGTGGCGCTCGCGTTGCACCATCTGGCGGCGCTCGATTTCACGCAAGGCGACTATCGGGCCGCCGAGCCGCTGTTTCGCCGCTCGCTCCAGATCCGGGAGAAGCTGCTCGGCCCCGAGCACATCGACGTCGCCACCACGCTTTATTTCCTCGGTATCGTGACGCTGAACCAGTTCAAATCCGCCGAGGCGGAAACACTGCTGCGCCGCGCGCTGGCCATTCGCGAGAAGGTTCAGGGACCGGACCACCTGGAAGTATCTGCGCTGCTGGGCGTCCTGGCCATCCTGTTCCGCGACCAGGGCCGCTATGGGCTTTCCGAGCCGATGTTCCGGCGCTCACTGGCGATCATCGAGAAGAATCTCGGCGGGAAGCATCCCAACCTCGCGCCGACGCTGGTTCGCCTGGCCGAGCTCTATGTCGCCCAGTCGAATTACACCCTGGCGGCGCCCCTGTTCGATCGCGCGCTGGGCATCATGGAAAAGACGCTGGGGCCGGAGCACCCGAGCCTTGCGGTGACGCTCGGAACACTCGCGGCCCTGTACTTTATCGAGAACAAGTACGCGCAGGCCGAGCCGCTGTACAAGCGGTCGCTGGCGATTCAGGAAAAGGCCCTCGGGCCGGAGCACGCCGACCTGGCGGCCACGCTCGACAAATACGCCATTCTGCTGCGGAAGCTGGAGCGCTTCGCGGAAGCCGACGCGGCCGATGCGCGGTTGAAGACGATCCGCAGCCGCCCGGCCGCTTCCCGATAAGAAACCCCAGCGGACGGACCCGCTGGGGTAGGTTTTTCTGATCCGCGCTGCGGTTAGACGACCGGCCGACGGCCACCCGTCAGCAACTGGAACAGAACCATCACGACGGCGACCACCAGCAAGACGTGGATGAAACCGCCGAGCGTGTAAGAGGTGACCATACCGAGCAGCCAAAGAACGGCGAGGATAGCAAAAATAGTCCAAAGCATGATTGGGGCTCCTTTTCCCTCCAAAGGGTTCGCCTCCGGCGAACGCCTTTGCAGTGTTCGCCGCGAACACTCGGGCCGCATTCAAAGAACGAACGCGGCCTGCATATATACAGATATACAGACGTGCCCGGCAGCGCCGATGGTTTCAGGCCATTCCACTGATTCTATTAGGCCCGCGGGAACCCGCCACGCCTCGTTTCGAAAAGCGGCCCAGGCCGCCCTTGAAGGCCGAGGAGAACGGAACCTACGCCGGGAACCGGGCCGGGTCGCTGAGGCGAGCCGTGAGGAGACGTGGGCGTGGAAGAATTGCAAGGTCCGGCGAAGGCCACACGGGAGCTGGCGCCATCAACGATTGCAGTGCTATCATTGATGTATGCCCAGCATCACGATTCGCCGGCTCGATGAGAGCGTCAAGGCCCGCCTCCGTATGCGGGCAGCCCGTCACGGCCGTTCCATGGAAGAGGAGGCTCGTGCAATCCTGAAGGCAGGGCTCATGACGGAGCCGGCCGCCAGAACGAATCTGGCCGCGGAGATTCGCCGCCGCTTCACGGCCTTGCGGGGCGTGGACCTTCCGGCCCGAACGCGTGAACGCCTGCGACAGCCGCCCAATTTCGGGGAATGATCATCCTCGACACAAACGTCCTGTCGGAGACGTTCCGGCCCGCGCCTTCCGACGCGGTGCTTCGGTGGCTCGCCGCCCAGGAACCGCTCAGCGTTTTTACAACGACGATTACGCAAGCAGAGGTGCTTTACGGAATCGAGGCCTTACCTGCGGGGAAACGCCGGGCGCAGCTTTCGGCTGCCATCAACGCGGTGCTGGCGAACGAGTTCAGTGGCCGCATCCTGCCGTTCGATGAGGAGGCTGCCCGGGTTTTTCCTCAAATAGTCACCGGGCGAGACGCCCTGGGGCGTCCCATTGCCCAGTTCGATGCGATGATAGCCGCCATTGCCCGGTCCCGGCGCGCGACGCTGGCTACGCGCAACTCGAGCGATTTTGAGCATTGCGGCCTGAGAGTCATCAACCCGTGGACGGAAGGAGTGAGACGGTGATCCCCATGAAGGTGGACCCATTTGTCTAGAACCTTTGGCCAGACACTCCAGGAACCTGGTATTCGCCCTCGGTGAGCTGCTCGACGCCCGGCGCCAGCCCGCCCACCCGAACGGGGTTCCAAATCCGGCCCGATTGGGAGCTTAGCCGCGAGAGTCAGCCCCAGCGTGTTCACAAACCGAAAGAGGCGCCGTTGCCTCCATATTGCCGCCTCAGGCAACCTTTCCTGTAGATTGTGTTGACATTTCCCGCCGCTAAGCGTAACAATCTACGTCAGGTCTGCGCAGCCATAGCTGTGTGGTCAAGGTGGGACTCCAGCGGGTTCCCAAGGCTTCGGTGGTCCATTCTAGTTGAGAAGTCGAGGCTCACGTTTGTGGCTCTGTGGCCGGCTCAGGCCGGCTCGGCGAACAACGTCAGCAGGAGGAACAGCGATGTTTGAACGTAAACTACACTTCTTTTTTTGCCTGGTGGTGCTGCTGTTGATGGCGCCGCTGGCGTTTGGCCAGGGCACCTCCGGCGCAATCGCCGGGACAGTGCTCGATTCGAGCGGCGCGACCGTGGCCGGGGCGACGGTAACGGTTCGAAACCTCGATACCAACGCCTCCCGTTCGGCGACGACTGAAGCCAATGGGCGCTTCAACTTCCCCGGCCTGCAAGTAGGGCGGTACGAAGTCGCCGCCGAGCAGAAAGGCTTCACAAAATATGTGCAGGGACCGATCAACCTGGTGTTGAACCAGGTGGCGGTGATCAACCCCGAGTTGCGTCCGTCGGGTGTCACCGAAACCGTCACAATAACCGAGGACGCGCCGCTGCTGAATACGAGCAGCGCCGAAGTCGGCGTGCGCATCGATGAAAAGCGTTTGGCTAACCTGCCCATCAGCGGCCAGTTTGCGAACGGCGGCGG
>JBKKAI010000587.1:0-5389 GCA_046714815.1 Terriglobia bacterium
GTGTTGCGGCGGGGGCGGGCGGGATCGTAGAGGATGGTGCCGCTGGAGGCCACAGACGACTACTCAGGAGGAAAAACGCAACCCATTGATTCCAGGCTAGATATGCAATCGGCCCGCCTTGCCAAAAAAGTTTGTCCCAACTATATTCGCTTTGTTTTCAACAGCCGGGTGCCCGAAAAGGGCCAAAACTCTTGACAGCGTATGCCATAATGAAATTGTAAGTAGGCAATCAGCATCTATCCGTCCGCGATCCAACACCTGCTCAAATGGTTAATAGTCGCCCGCGGCGGTGGCCGCCGCGCCCGGCCGGCGGCCGGAATCTCGCGCCTGAGGGCCTGCTCGCCGGCTCCCCGGGCGCCACCTGCCTGTTTTCCACCTGAAAATAACAGGCGGAACAGGCTCAAGCAGCGGCACGCCGGAACCGGTCATCTTTGCTCGGCTGTTCCGGTCCACCTCCATCGCCGGACTGCTAGCCCGCATTCGGCTAGCCGCGGCTAGCCGCGGTGCGGCGGCGAGACTGAGGCAAACGAAGAAGGATACAGGGTGTTGCGGCGCGGATGAGATGGATCGAACAGGATCGTAGCGGCATCGCCGGGCTTGGGGGCGGAGCCGAGCGGAACCGCCGATTCGCCGCGTTGCCGAATACCGGCCAGGTCAAGGAATTCATAGCTCACGTGCTCGCGGCCCTACCCTGTTGAGACCCGCGTAACAAGGGCGCCGCATGGCTGGCCTTCTCGCAGCAATGCCCTGGCCGAGCGTGTCTGCCGGGAAACAAGCCAGGCCAGCGAGGCCAGGAATAGAATGGGGACCGCCTCGATCCCGCCAACATCGCGGCTGGTTTCGAGCGCGAGCCGGCTCACCCGCGGGTCACCGGCCGCGTATCGCACCGCCACGCGGTCGCCGGCGCGCAACGGTCCCCAGCGACTGGACCACAGGTATGCGTTGCGCGTGTACGAGCGCCCGCCCGCTTCGAAACGGTACTCCACGAAGCTCCGCCTGCCGCTCGTTGACTTGCCCACGACAAGCGCCTCGGTAAAGACGCCCTGGCTTTTCAGCAGCCGCAGCCGCTGGACGTCCTTCACGGCCAGCGACAACGCATAGAAGGTCGCCACCAGCGCGCCGGCGGCCAGCACCCCGGCGATCCGGTAAAGCACTTTGCCTTCGGAGGCCAGGCGCACCGGGCGCGGCAGCGACATAATCAGCTCAGCCGGAGCGCTCCAGCGGTTCTGCACGGCCAGCAGCTCGTTGCGATCCGGTTCCATTGTAAGAATTCTTACCACGAAGACTCGAAGACGCAAAGTCGGCTTACAATGACGGGACTTCCATGAGGGTGTTCGCGGTTCTCATCGTTGCCTTGCTTTGGTTGCAGGTCCAGAGTCCCAGCCGCGGCGGCTCCAAAGCCCAAAGTCCCGAGCCGCCGGCGGTGAACTATGTAGACATCGCGGGCGAGGCGGGGCTGGATGCGCATATCATTGCCGGAGGAACTGCGGCCGCTAGCGACAAGCAAAAACAATACATCATCGAGACCACCGGCAGCGGAGTCGCGCTGGTTGACTTCGACAATGACCAGCGCCTCGACGTGTTCCTGGTGAACGGCAGCCGCTTGGAAGGCGCGAAGGAAGCGACCAACTACCTCTTCCGCAATAGCGGCGGTGGGAAATTCACGGACGTGACCGCGCGCGCGGGGCTGGCCCGCGGCGGCTGGGGCCAGGGCGTCTGCGCCGGCGATTACGACAACGACGGCGCGGTGGACCTGTTCGTCACTTACTGGGGCCACAACGTGCTCTATCGCAACGGCGGCGCCGGGCCAGACGGCGTCCGGTTCACCGATGTCACCGAGCGCGCCGGCCTGTGGCACAAGGAAGAGCGCTGGGGCAACGGCTGCGCGTTCCTTGACTACGACCGCGACGGGCGGCTCGACCTGTTCGTCGCCAACTACGTGGATTTCGACCTGAAGAGCACTCCGGCGCCGGGCTCGACCGCCAACTGCCAGTGGAAGGGCGTGCCGGTGATGTGCGGGCCGCGCGGGCTGAAGGGGTCGCGCAGCGCGCTCTATCGCAACACCGGCGGCGGCGTGTTTACCGACGTGAGCGAGCGCGCGGGCGTCACCCGGCCGGCGGGCTATTATGGCCTGGGCGTGCTCACCGCCGATTTCGACAACGACGGCTTCACCGACGTCTACGTCGCCTGCGACTCGACGCCCAGCATGCTGTTTCACAATAACCGCGACGGCACCTTCAGCGACATCGCCGTGCGCGCCGGCGCCGCTTACAACGAAGATGGCCGGGAGCAGGCCGGCATGGGCGTGGATGCCGCCGACTTCAATGGCGACGGATGGCTCGACCTGGTGAAAACCAACTTCGCCGACGACACCGCGACTCTCTATCGCAACAACGGCGACGGCTCGTTCACCGATGTCACGTTTCCCGGCGGCCTGGGCGTCAACACGCAGTTCCTCGGCTGGGGCGTGGCCTTCCTGGACATCGAGCACGATGGCTGGCCCGACATCCTGATGGCCAACGGCCACGTGTATCCGGAAGTGGACGGTATGCGCATCAACAGCAGCTACCGGCAGCGCAAGCTGGTGTACTGGAACCAGCGCAACGGCGCCTTCCGCGACATTTCGGCGGCGGCCGGGCCGGCGGTGCAGGCGCCCAAGTCCAGCCGCGGCCTGGCCACCGGCGATGTGGACAATGACGGCTCGCTCGAGGTCCTGGTCAACAACCTGGAAGACCGGCCGCAACTGCTGAAGAACACGGCGCCGCGCGGCAACTGGCTGATCGTCAAAACCGTGGGGAGCAGATCCAACCGGGACGGCCTGGGCGCGCGCGTCACCGTGGTCACCGGCGCGCGGCGGCAATTCAACGACGTGCGCAGCGGCGGCACATACGCTTCGCAAAGCGACTTTCGCCTGCACTTCGGCCTGGGCGACGCGACGCGCGCCCGCGTTGAGGTGCGCTGGCCCAGCGGCCCTGGTTCTCGATATGTGCAGCATCTCGACAACGTCGCCGCCAACCAGGTGCTGGTGGTGCGGGAGAAGCCGCCGTAGCGGGCATTGCCGCCAGGCATTGCTGCCAGGCATTGCCGCCTGTGGCCGGTTTTTTGTGGTAGATTCTTCCGCATCCGTTTGGGGGGAAAGCACATGCGCAGGCTCTTGTTGGCCATCGCTCTGGCAGTGATCGCGTTGGCGCCGGCGGCGGCCGAGCAGCCGCAGTACTTCGCGATCCGCAACGCGAGAGTGGTTCCGGTGAGCGGGCCGGTGATTGAGACCGGCACGGTGGTCATTCACAACGGGCTGATCTCGGCAGTGGGAGCGAACGCCACGATCCCGGCGGCGGCCCTGGTGATTGACGGCAAGGGTTTCACGGTCTATCCGGGGCTGATTGATGCGCTGAGCACGATCGGGCTACCGGAAGGCGCGGCGGCAACGGCCACCGCTTCGCGCTTCGGCGCGCCCGGCACACCCGCGCCGTCGCCCGCGCCGGCTGTGGCTGGGCCTTCCGAAGCATCGCGGCCGGCACAGGGTCCGGAAGACCGTCCTCAGACCACGCCCTGGATCCACGCCGCCGATCAGATCAGCGCGTCCGACCGGCGCATCGAGGCCGCGCGCAACGCCGGCTTCACCACCGCGCTGGTGGCGCCGTCGCGCGGCATCTTCACCGGCTTCAGCTCGCTGGTGAACCTGGCCGGCGAGCGGCCGGGCGAGATGGTGGTGAAATCGCCCGTGTCGCTGCACCTGACCTTCCCCGGTGGAGGGTTCGGCGGCGGCAGTGGCTTCCCCGCTTCGCTGTTCGGGACCATTGCCTACGTGAAACAGACGTTGCTCGACGCGCGCCACTATCAGCAGGCCTGGGCCGGGTACAACGGCGGAAAGCGGGGCCGGCGGCGGCCGGCGTACGACCGGGCGCTCGAGCACCTGCAGCCGGCCGTGGCCGGCCGCGTGCCTCTGTTCCTGCCCGCGCAGACCGAAGTCGAGATCCGGCGCTACCTCGACCTGGGCCGCGAGCTCGGCGCGCCGTTTCTGCTCTACGGCGCGCAGCAGGGCTACCGCGTCGCGCCGCTGCTGGCCGAGAGCAAGGTGCCGGTTCTGGTGAGCTCGAAGTGGCCGGAAAGAAGCCGCGATCCCGACCCCGAGCTCGAGGAGAGCCTGCGCACGCTGCGCCATCGTGACCGCGCGTCTTCCACTCCCGCGGCGCTGCACAAGGCCGGGGCGCGCTTCGCCTTTTATTCCGACGGCGCGGCCACGCCGAGAGATGTCCTGAGGAACGTCAAGAAGGCGATTGACGCCGGCCTGCCGGCCGACGCCGCTCTGCGCGCCATGACCCTGGCCCCGGCTGAAATTCTCGGCGTGGCCGATACGCTCGGCAGCATCGAGCCGGGCAAGGTGGCGAACCTGGTGGTGGCCGACGGCGATCTGTTCGCCGAACGAACAAAGATCAAGTATGTGTTCGTGGATGGCCGCAAGTTCACGGTGCCGGAGGAAGAGGCCCGGCCCGAAGGGCCTGCCGGCGTGAGCGCCACCGGCGCCTGGAATCTGACGATTGACATGCACGACGGGCCCCTCGAAGCCACCGCGACGCTGCGGCAGGATGGCGCGAGCCTGACCGGTTCGGTCACCAGCCGCTTTGGCTCCAACGATGTTACCGAGGGCTCGGTCAGCGGCAGCGAAGTGCGCTTCCGGCTGAATGTCAACATTGGCGGCCGCTCCGTGGACGTCAGCTTCCGCGGCACGATCAGCGGCTCGAATATCAAGGGCACGATGGCGGCGCCCAACATGGCCCCCGCGAACTTCACCGGCGCCAGGTCCCCAGGATTGGAGTTTGATTAGAGTTGGATTAGCCTTATGAAACCAAACCGGCGTTTCCTCTGTGTCTCTGTGCCTCTGTGGCTTTTTCCAGTTTTGCTATGCCCGCTCGCGCTGGCCGCCGCGCAACCATTGCTGATCAGGAACGCCACGGTGCTCACGGTGAGCCACGGCACGATCCAGAATGGCTCGATCCTGATCCGCGACGGCAAGATCGCCGAGGTGGGCAAGGCCGTCCAGGCGCCGGCCGACGCGCGGGTCATTGACGCCGGCGGGCAGTACGTGATGCCGGGCATCATTGATTGCCATTCGCATATCGCCGCCGATGCCATCAACGAGGGCTCGATCTCGGTTTCCTCGATGGTGGCCATCGAGGACGTGCTGAACCCGGAGGCCATCGCGATCTACCGGGAGCTGGCCGGCGGCGTCACCACGGCCAACATCCTGCACGGCAGCGCCAACGCGATCGGCGGGCTCAACGCCGTGATCAAACTGCGCTGGGGCAAAACAGCGCGCGAGCTGCTGTTCGCCGGCGCCAGGCCGGGCATCAAGTTCGCGCTCGGCGAAAACCCCAAGCGGCAGGGC
>JBKKAI010000588.1:0-4081 GCA_046714815.1 Terriglobia bacterium
GGCAACCCGGAGCTTTCGCTCCGGGTGTCGCCGGCGCGGAGGCGCAGCACCGCGGCGCAGCAGGCGCCGTAAACCACCAGACGGGCCGCGGCGCTCAACGCCGCCAGGTAGGCGAAGCTGCCGCTGAGCGTGAGCGCGATTCCGATGCTTCCCGTGAGGACCACTGCCGTTGCCGGGGTACGGAAACGGGGGTGAAGAGCGCCGAGGCTGCGCGGCAGCAGGCCGTCGCGCGAGAAGGCATAGAGCATCCGTGAAGTCACCAGGATGTTGGCGAGATTCGTGCCGGTAGTAGCGGTGATCGCCCCGGCGGCCATGAACAGCGCGCCCGCCGCGCCGGCGAAGCCCTGGGCCGCGTAGGAGAGCGCATCCGGATGGCGGCCGAGATCGCTGGTGGTGGCGAGTGCCACCGCCTGCACGGCCACATACAGCAGCGAGCAGCAGGCGATGGTGGCCATCAACGCGAACGGCACGTGCTGGGCTGGATCCCGGGCCTCCTCCGCCGGCACGGTGAGAAACTCAAAGCCGCCAAAGGCGAAAATCAGCAGCAACAGGCCGTGGCCGAACTCCGCGGGCGCCGGCGCCGATACGATCCTTAGACGCGACCAGTCGGCGAAAAATGCGCCGGCCACGGCGAAGGCAACCATCGGCACAATCTTGGCGATGGCAAAAAGGTTCATCACCCGCGTGGTTCCGCGGATGCCCGCGACATTGAGCGCCGTGAGCACGCCGAGGCTGGCGATAACCGCCACGGCCCGCCCGGCGCCTGTCGCGGCAGCGGGAACGAATCGCGCCAGATACGAGACAAACACATTCGTCACCGCGCCCAGGGCGGTCAGCCGCGCCAGCGTGAAAAACCAGCCGACCTGGAAGCCCCAGAACTCGCCGAGCGCTTCGGCTACGTAGACGTACGGGCCGCCGGACCGCTCGAACGCTCGGCCCAGCACCGCCATCGAGTGCCCGAAAATCAGGATGGCCGCCGCGGCCACCAGGTAAGCCGGAAGGCTGGCCGGCCCAAGCGACGCCGCCAGCGACGCCGGCAGCGTATAGATCCCGGCGCCGATCACGCCGCTGATCCCCACCGCCGTCAGCGCCCAGCGCCCCATCTCCCGAACCGGCTGGACCGCAGGCGGATGGCCCATGGGAATTTGTGGATTGGCGTGTTGCGGCACGCGCGGATGCTATTCCGCGACCAGGGCCCAAGTCAAACGCTTCAACCCTCAACGCGCCCCTTCTGACCGCCCGTTGTGTCCTGTCCCGCCACTGGTTGTCAATTGGCGCTGGTTTCATTAGAATGGCAAAACCGCTGGCGGCAGCGGCTTTTTCCCGGGGAGACATGCCCGATATCAGCAAACGGCTGGAGCGAGCCGAAAAATACGTCCAAAAAGGCAAGCTGGATTCGGCCATCGAGGAGTACCTCGTGGCCTGGAAGGAAGACCCCGGCAACAACTCGGTCGTGGAGGTGGTCGCCGACCTTTACCAGCGGCAGAACCAGCCCAAGAACGCCCTGGAATGCCTGGGCTACCTGTTTGACAAGCATGTCGAGGAAAGGGAAGGCGCCAAGGCCATCATGGTCTTCCGCAAGATGGCCAAACTGGGCCCACAAGAACCGGCGCGCATGCTGGCCTACGCCAACCTGCAGCAGAAGCAGAAACCCGATGAGGCCCAGGAGAACTACCGGCTGGCGGCGCAGATGTTGCTCGAGCGCGGCGACCGCGTACGCGCCCTCGACGCCTTGCGCGGCCTGGCGGCGCTCAACGACCTCAATTCCGATGCGCACCTGCAGGTGGCGCAGGTGGCGGAAAGCCTGGGGCAGAAGGAGACCGCGGCGGCGGCGTTCGTGCGCGCCGGCGAACTGCTCAAGGGCGGCCAGTCCCCCGAGAAAGCGCTGGAGCATCTGGAACACGCCTACACGCTGGCGCCCAACGATCCGCGTGTCTGCCAGGGGCTGGCCGCCGCCGTTTTCGAATCCGGCAACCCGAAACGCGCCGCCGAGCTGCTGGAACCGTTCGCCGTTCCGGCGGTCCCGGAGCGGAACCGGCTGTTGGCCGATGCTCATGTCGCGTCGGGCAACTTCGCCCGCG
Organism: Terriglobia bacterium; assembly: GCA_046714815.1. Taxonomy (GTDB): domain Bacteria; phylum Acidobacteriota; class Terriglobia; order JAJPHL01; family JAPKYU01; genus JBKKAI01. The sequence goes on from JBKKAI010000588.1 coordinate 2,082, forward strand.
CCGAGGATCTGCTCTGGGAGCTGGCGCCGAATGCGCCGGAAGCGTACAAGAACCTGATGCGGGTTGCCGAGGGTTACCTGCGCGCCCGCAATGCCGCCGCGGCCCTCAACCTGATGCGCCGGCTGAAGACGGCGATGTTCGCCGCCCGCCAGGACCGCGAATTCATCTCTTTCATCGAGGCGCTGGAAGAGAAACGGATCGCCGGCCTGGAGGTCCTCGAGTTCCTTTCCTCGGTCTACAACGAATTGAACTACGACTCGGCGTTCAGCGGCACGATGGTCCGCCTGTTCGATCTTTACGTCGAGGCCGGCGGCCACCTGAAGGCCTCCAACGCCCTGGACCACCTGGTGGATGTGGATCCCTACAACTCGGAGCACGACGAACGCCTGCACAAGCTCGCCGGGCACATCGAGCCGCGACGCTACGAGGCGCTGGCGGCCCGCATCCGCCAGACCGCGACAACCACACAGGCCCAGCATGACGCGCCGGGGGAGGCCGCCGAGCCTGAAGCGGGCGCGCCGGCCGGCGATGAAGGCGGCGCCGAAGGGGAGGGCGGAGGTCTGGAAGACTTGGTCCTGCAGGCCGAGATCTTCCTGCAATATGGCCTGAAGCCCCGCGCTGTCGAAAAGTTGCAGAAGATCGCGCGCCAGTTTCCCGGCGAAGAGAACCGGAACGACAAGCTGCGCTCGCTGTACGCTGCCGCCGGCTTCGTCCCCAAGGCCGTGCCGGGGGACGCCGGCTCGCACGCGCAGACCGCCACGCCCCCGGCCGAGGAATTCGCCGCCGACCTCACTCGCATCTCCGAGATCACCCGCAACATTTACCGCCAAGGCACGGTGAAGACCGTTCTCTCCACGTCGGTGAATGAGATCGGTAAGACATGGAAGGTCAGCCGCTGCGTCGCGGGGTTGTGCACGCCCGGCAAACCGCCGTCGGCGGCGCTGGAGTTTTGCGCCACCGGCGTCAAGCCTTCTGACGTGATGTCCATCGTGAAGCTGGTAACGACGCTCGTCCAGTTCACTTCCGACGGCAACCCGCTGCCGGTGGAAGACGTCGCTTCCTCGTCCAAACTGGCCAAGCTGGCGCCGGTGACCCAGGCCCTGGAAGTGCAGTCCATGCTGGCGCTGCCGATGATTGACGGCGATGTGCCGATCGGCGTCGTCATCCTCGAGCAGTGCGACCGCATGCGGCGCTGGCGCTCGAACGAGATCATGGTGTTGAAAACGGTGGTAGACCAGATGGTGATCGCCACCGCCCACGTCAAGCTGCGCAGCCTGATGAAGACTCTGGCGGTGACCGACGAGCGCTCCGGCCTGCTGAACCGCAACAACTACCTGGAATGTCTGCTCTCGGAATGCGTGCGCGGCCAGAAGCAGAATACGCCGCTGTCAGTGGCCCTGCTGCAGTTCGGATACGCCCCGCAGAAGATGCGCGAGCTGGGCGACGAAGTCGTGCAGCAGTTCATGCAGGACGCCGGGACGGCGCTGGTCGCCCACCTTCGCCAGAACGACATCGGGGTGCGCTACGATAAGACGACGCTGGCCCTGGTTCTGCCCGACACCAAGGGCAAGGACACCTTTTTTGTCGTGGACAAGCTCCGCAAGGTGGCCGCCGCGATCAAGATCGGCGAGCGCGAAGGACTGCCGCTGGCGGCCGGAATCGCCGAGGCGATCCTCAACGACAAGATGGACGGCATTGACAGCGTCACCGAGCTGATCAACCGCCTGGAAGCGGCGCTGGACGAGGCCTCGAAGGATGGCGCCGGCGCCAGGTTGCTGATGCCGCCCGAGGACCCTCTCTCTGTGAGGCCGGAATGAAGATCAATCACGTCGGGGTGCTCGGTTGCGGCCTGATGGGCGGCGGAATCGCCCAGGTCTGCGCCATGGCGGGGTTTTCCACCACGGTGGTGGAAACCTCGCAGGAGTTGTGCGCCCGCGGCCTCGGCAACCTCGAGAAGCGGCTCGCGCGCCTCGTGGAAAAAGAGGAGATCACAGCCGTAC
>JBKKAI010000589.1:0-2590 GCA_046714815.1 Terriglobia bacterium
AGCGAAGCCCAGGCGGCGATCCCGGCAGCAACGCCCGAAAACAGCTACGCGGCGTGATTTGTAGCACAGGCATTCCTGCCTGTGCCCGGTTTCGGGTCCGACAACGCAGGCACAGGCTCGCGGCGGCGAGCCTGTGCCACATCCATCAGAGCCACGACTGGTAGTATTCGCGGTCTTCCACGGCGAGCGCATCGCTCGAGACCAGAAGCGGGCGGAACGAGTCCAACATCACCGCCAGCTCGTCGGTGTGGCTCTTGCCGATGGACTCCTCGGCGCGGCCGGGATGCGGGCCGTGCGGCAGGCCGTCGGGATGCAGCGTCACCGAGCCGTACTCGATGCCCTTACGGCTCATGAAATCGGAGTTGGCATAGAACAGCACTTCGTCCGACATCACGTTCGAGTGGTTGTAGGGCGCGGGCACCGCTTCCGGGTCAAAGTCGAACGGGCGCGGGCAGAAGGAACAGACCACAAAGCCATCGCCCTCGAAGGTCTGGTGGGTCGGCGGCGGCAGGTGGAAGCGTCCCACGCGCGGCTCGAAGTCGGCGATGTTGAGCGCCCACGGATAGTAGTAGCCGTCCCAGCCGACCACGTCGAACGGGTGATGCTCCAGCACCATTTCGAGCGCCCGGTTTTCTTTTTTCACCAGCAGGCGGAAGTCGCCGCGCTCGTCTCGCACCGGCAGGCTCTCCGGGCGGCGGATGTCGCGCTCGGAGAAAGGGCAGTTTTCCATGAGCTGGCCGTGCTCGTTGCGATAGCGCTTCGGCGTGCGGATGTAGCCGGCGCTTTCGATCACCAGGAAGCGCCGCGGCCCGGCGCCCGCGAAGCGATAGCGGTGCGCGATGCCGCGCGGGACCACCAGGTAGTCGCCCCCGCGGAAAGCCATCTCGCCCATCTGCGACTCGAGCACCCCCTCGCCCTCGCAGACGTAGACCAGCTCGTCGCCCTGGGCGTTGCGGTAAAACCAGTCGTCTTCGGCCTGCGGCTGGATGTAAGACATCGCGACGTCGTTATTGAACAGCAGCGGGATGCGGTCCATGGTCATCGAGGAACGCGCGGCGAGCTGCGCGGTGCGGAAGTGGCGGTGGCGCGGCACGCGGTCCGGCTCCGGCTGCCACGTCAGGTCCTTGTGGAGGCGGACGCTGCGCACTTGAGTCGGTGGGCGCAGGTGGTAGAGCAGCGACGACGGGCCCACGAAGCCCTTGTTGCCCATCAATTCTTCCGGATAGAGCGAGCCGTCCGGCTGGCGGAAGGCGGTGTGCCGCTTCTGCGGAATTTTTCCCAGCCGATGGTAAATGGGCATAACGGTCCCCTCCGGCACAGGCAGGAATGCCTGTCCTACATCACAAGTTTCCGCGGCGGGCCTGCTCCGCTTCGATGGCCTCAAACAGCGCCTTGAAGTTTCCCTTGCCGAAGCCGCGGCTGCCGTGGCGCTGGATCACCTCGAAGAACAGGGTGGGCCGGTCCTCCACCGGCCGGGTGAAAAGCTGGAGCAGATAGCCCTCTTCGTCGCGGTCCACCAGGATGCCCAGTTCGTGGATTCTCTTCATCTCCTCTTCGATCGGCCCGACGCGCTCGCGCAGGTTGTTGTAATAGCTTTCCGGGACGTGCAGAAACTCGACGCCGTTCTCGCGCAGGCGGCCCACCGTCTGGATGATGTCACGGCTGAGCAACGCGATGTGCTGCACACCTGGCCCCTGGTAATACTCCAGGTACTCCTCGATCTGGCTCTTGCGGCGGCCGCTGGCCGGCTCGTTGATGGGGAACTTGATCGAGTGCGAGTCGTCCGACATCACGATGCTCATCAGCGCGCTGTACTCGGTGGAGATGTCCTTGTCGTCGAAGCTGATGTAGCGCTTGAAGCCCAGCACGCGGCTGTACCAGTCGGCCCACTCGTTCATCTTGCCGAGCTCGACGTTGCCGACCACATGGTCCACGCGCAGGATGCCGGCGCCTTCGTCTGATTTTCCCGCGCCGGAAGTTTCCTGCGCCACAAACCCGGGCAGGAACGGCCCCGCGTAATCCCGGTACGAAAGAAAAGAATGCAGCGTGTCGCCGTAGCTGTGGATGGAGGCCTGGCGCACCGCGCCGTGCTCGTCGCGCAGGTCGCGCGGCGCCGACGCCGGCCGCGCGCCGCGGGCCACCGCCTCATCGAAGGCGCGGTCGGCATCCTCCACTTCGAAGGCGATGTCGCGCACTCCGTCGCCGTGGCGGCGGATGTGATCGCTGGCGGTGTCGCTCGGATCGAGCGGCGTGGTCAGCACGAACGTCGCCGCGCCCTGCCGCAGCACGTACGAGGTCTGGCCGCGCCGCCCGGTCTCCAATCCCTCATAGGCGATCTGGGAAAAGCCCCAGGCGCGGCGGTAATAAAAAGCGGCCTGCTTCGCGTTGCCCACCCAGAACTCGATGTGGTGGATTTTTTTCAGCTTCAGGGGATTGTCGCTCATGCCAGGACTCCGCCCATGTAGCACAGGCTCGCCCGCGGCGAGCCTGTGCCGGATTTTACGCTCCGGGTTGCGGCGCTAGCCCGGATAATTCACGAATCTTGACCGGCTTTGGTTTGGAGTGCGGTGGGTTTGCACCGCACTCCCGA
>JBKKAI010000590.1:0-5030 GCA_046714815.1 Terriglobia bacterium
CTTGCGAGCCTTGCGATACTCAGCAGCGCGTTGGCCGTTCAAGCCGACGAGGACCTGGCCCGCCGCGCCTATGACATTCTGAGGAACAACTGCTTTGCCTGCCACGGAGCCCTGAAAACTTCCGGCCTGGACATGCGAACGCGCGAGGGCCTGCTGGCCGGCGGCCAGCGCGGCGCGGCGGTGATTCCCGGCAACGCGAAAGGCAGCCTCATCATCAGGTTCGCTTCGCACCAGGAGGCGCCGGCCATGCCACCTGGGAAAAAGCTTTCCGACGGCGATCTGGAAATCCTGCAGGAATGGATCGTTGCCGGAGCTGGGGCCGGAGCCGTTGCGGACACGGCCGCCGCGGCCGGCGGCGATCAGAAGAAGGCCGAATTGGCCAAGCTCGCCGAATTGGCCAAGTTGGAAGAGGCGCGCATCACACCGGAAGAGCGCAAGTACTGGGCCTTCCAGCCGCCGCGCCGCGTAAACCCCCGCGTAAACCCCCGCGTAAACCCCATTGACGCGTTCCTGCGCCAGGCCATGGCCAGAAAGGGGCTGAGGCCGGCGGCGCCCGCCGGCCGCCGAACGCTCATCCGCCGAGCCTATCTCGACCTTCTCGGGCTTCCACCCTCGCCCGAGGAAGTCGAGGCCTTCGTGAAGGACACCGCGCCCCGGGCGTGGGAGCGGCTGGTTGACCGGCTGCTGGCATCACCCCACTACGGGGAGCGCTGGGCGCGCCACTGGCTCGATCTGGTACGTTACGCGGATTCCGGCGGCTTCGAGTTCGACGTGGACCGGCCGGACATGTGGCGCTACCGCGATTACGTCGTGAAAGCGTTCAACGAGGACATGCCCTACGATCGCTTTATCCGCGAGCAGCTCGCCGGCGACGAATTCGCGCCGGATTCACCGAGCGCCATGATCGCCACCGGCTTCCTCCGGCTGGGCGCCGAGGGCGGCGGCGCGGGAGAGCTTGGGCGGCAGGACGTGCTCGACGATCTGGTGAGCACCACGACGGCCACCTTCCTCGGCCTGACGGTGGGTTGCGCGCGCTGCCACAATCACAAGTTCGATCCCATCCCGCAGAAGGATTACAACCGCATACAGTCGGTGTTCTTTTCCACGCGGCCGGTGAACTACCCGCTGGCGGACGCCGGCACGGTGGCCGCGCATCGCGCCGCGACACAGAGAATAGACGATCTGCAAAAGCCCATTCGCGAGGCCAAGTCGAAGATCGAAGCGCCCTACCTCAAGCGGCTGATAGACGAAGCGGTCGCCAGGCTGCCCGAATACCTGCAAGTCGCCTGGCGCCTGCCGGAAGGCGAGCGCACCGAGGGCCAGCAGCTCAACTTCCGCCAGATCGAGCGGACGTTGAAGACCGGCGAGCTTTCCAAGAAGCTGACCGAGGCTGACGTGGTAGCCATCATGCCGGAGGAGGACAAAGCCCGGCACCGGGCGCTGGCCGCCAGCATTGCCGAGCTCGATCAGCAGCGCCCGCCGGCCTACGCCACCGCGCGGGCCATCGGAGAGTTCGGACGTGAGGCGCGCCCGTCGCATTTCCTGCACCGCGGGAGTCTCGACTCACCGGGATCGTTGGTGACGCCCGGCGTGCTCTCGGTGATCGCCGAAAACGAGAACGAGAACGGCCACGCGTTCCCCGCGCCGCCCCAGGACGCGAAATCGAGTTGGCGGCGGCGGGGCCTGGCGGAATGGATCGCCTCGCCCAATAACCCTCTCACCGCGCGGGTGATGGTCAACCGCATCTGGCAGCACCACTTCGGAGAAGGCATCGTCCGCACACCCAGCAACTTCGGCGCGTTGGGAGATCGCCCCTCGCATCCCGAGCTGCTCGACTGGCTGGTCACCGAATTCATCTCGCCGCCGGCGTCTCCGGCCGGAGAGACGCAGGGCTGGAGCGTCAAGAGCATGCACCGGCGGATGATGACCAGCCGCGCCTACCAGATGTCCAGCGACGACAACGCCGCCAACGCGGCGATTGATTCCGAGAACCGCATGCTGTGGCGCATGCCGCGCCAGCGCCTGGAGGCGGAAGTGATTCGCGATGTGATCCTGGCCGCGGCCGGGACGCTCGAACGGGCGGTTGGCGGCCCCTGCGTGTTTCCATACATCAACCCGGATCTTTTCCAGTCGAGCACCAAACGCACCTGGCCCGGCAAGCCCGACGACGATCCGTCCACCTGGCGGCGAAGCCTTTACGTGTTCTCGAAACGCAGCATCCGCTATCCCTTGTTCGAGACCTTCGACCAGCCCAACCTGGTCAACTCCTGTGATCGCCGCAATCGTTCCACGATTGCGCCGCAGGCCTTGCTGCTGATGAACAACAACTTCGTCCTGGTGCAGGCCAAGATGTTCGCCGAGCGCTTGAAAAAGGAAGCCGGCGCGGACCCGCGGGCGCAGGTCGGCCGCGCCTGGCGCCTGGCCCTGGGCCGCGCTCCGCTCGAATCCGAACGCCTGCGCGCCGCCCGCTTCCTCCAGGAGAGTTCGGACGGGCTCGCGGGTCTGGCGCATGCGCTGTTCAACCTCAACGAGTTTGTGTACCGCCAATGACCCAACGTTTCTACTCGCGGCGAGAGCTTCTGGCCAAGTTCGGCGGCGGGATCGGCGGCCTGGTGCTGGCCGACCTGCTGGACCGGCAGGGGTTGCTGGCCGCCTCGAAGTCGCCGCTGGCGCCCAAGGCCGGCCACTTCCCGGCGCGGGCCAAAGCGGTGATCTCTATCTTCTGCTACGGCGGGCCAAGCCAGGTGGACACCTTCGACCCCAAGCCCGAGCTGCTGAAACGGCAAGGCCAGGCGATGAGCGGTGTCGGCGAGGTGCGCGCCACCATGGGCACCCCCGGCGGGTTGATGCCTTCGCCGTGGTCGTTCAAGAAACACGGCCAGTGCGGGATGGAAATCTCCGAGCTGTTCCCGCACCTGTCGGAACACGCCGACGACCTGGCGCTGGTCCGCTCCATGTACGCCCTGAGCGCGGCGCACGGCCCGGCGCTGTTCCAGATGAACACCGGTTCCATCCTTGCCGGCCACCCCAGCGTGGGAAGCTGGGTCACCTACGGGCTGGGCTCGGAGAACGAGAATCTTCCGGGTTTCATCGTGTTCAGCGACTACCGCGGCGGCCCCATTAACGGCGCGCCCAATTGGGCGGCCGGATATATGCCCGCCGCCTACCAGGGCACGCCCTTCCGTCCCACCGGCGATCCCATCGTTGATCTGCAGCCTCCCCGCAGCCGCTCGCCCGAGGAGCAGCGCCGATGGCTGGCCCTGGTCGAGAAGCTCAACCAGACTCACCTGGAGCGCAACCCCGCCGACGGCGAGCTCGCCGCGCGCATCCACTCCTACGAGTTGGCCTTCCGTATGCAAACCCACGCCACCGAGGCCATTGACATCAGCAAGGAATCGGAAGCCACGCGCCGGCTGTACGGCCTGGACGAAAAACCCACTGAGTATTTCGGGCGCCAGGCGCTGATGGCGCGCCGGCTGGTCGAGCGCGGCGTGCGTTACGTGCAGATTTTTTCCGGTGGCGGCAACTTCGAGCCGAGCTGGGACGCGCACTGGGATCTGAAGGGCAACCACGCCATGCATTGCGCCGAAACCGACAAGCCCATCGCCGGGTTGATCAAGGACCTGAAAAGCCGCGGCCTGTTCGAATCCACGCTTCTGCTCTGGCACGCCGAGTTTGGGCGCTTGCCCATCTCCGAGCGGTTGGACGGCCGCGACCACAACGCTCATGGATTCAGCATCTGGATGGCCGGCGGTGGCGTCAAGGGCGGCTCCATCATCGGCGCCACCGACCAGTACGGCTATCGTGCCGTCGAGAACCGCAAGTCCATCTACGACCTGCACGCCACCATCCTGCGGCTGATGGGCTTGGACCACGAGCGACTCACCTACCGCTTCAACGGCCGCGACATGCGCCTCACCGATGTCCACGGCCAGGTCATCAAGGAAATCCTGGCGTAGGCAGGGGTCGGTGTTCGTACCTCAGCACAACTGCGCATGATACGCTCCGAAGCGGGAGGCCATGGCCATGATGCGCATGTTGGAGGCGATGCTGACGCTGATCGTTCTGTCTGCCGCGTGCCCGGCACAAACCCTTCCGGCGAAGTGGGAGGAATTGACCGCGCCGGATTTCGTGAAGGCGCTCCATCAGGCCCAGGGAGTCTGCCTGCTGCCCTTCGGCATCATCGAGAAGCACGGGCCGGCGGGTCCGCTGGGCACGGACCTGATCAATGTCCGCCACTCGACTCTTTTGGCCACGCAGCAAGAATACGCGGTCGTTTTTCCGGAATACTACTTCGGGCAAATCTTCGAGGCCCGGCATCAGCCGGGAACGGTTGCCTACAGCGCGAAGTTGCAACTGGAGCTTCTGGAGGAAACCACGGCCGAGATGGCCCGGAACGGCTGCAAGAAGATCATGATCGTCAACGGGCATGGCGGCAACACCAGCCTGATTCAGTATTTCGCGCAGGTGCAGCTCGATTCGCCGAAGGACTACATCGTTTACGCGCTGGCCGGACTGGGCGGCCCGCAGCCTGCGGCAGCGGCGGCGCCGTCGCGGCCGGGCGCGGACGGGCACGGCGGGGAAGGCGAGATAGCCGCGGTGATGGCCGCGCGGCCCGGCCTGGCGCACCCGGAGCGATCCCCCACCGAGTCCGGCGCCGACCTGAAGCGTCTCGATCTTCCGCCGGCCGTGACCACCGGGATCTTGTGGTATTCGCGATTTCCCAATCACTATGGCGGGGACTCGTCCGGGGCCACGGCGGCCCGCGGCGAGGCGCTGGTAAAGGTGCGCGCCGAATCCATCGCCGCCGCCATCCGGGCGGTCAAGATGGATGAGGCCGGCCCCCGACTGCAGAGGGAGTTCTTCGACGGCGCCGCGCGCCCGCTGAACACCAGGCAGTGACCCTGGGAGCGCGGGCATCTTGCCCGCCGCGGTTGATTCGTTTGAAGCATTTGCGGGCGAGACGCCCGCGCTCCCAGGATCGCGCACTTTACGCATCTGTAACACCTTTCGCTTAAGTGAACGGTATT
>JBKKAI010000591.1:0-2859 GCA_046714815.1 Terriglobia bacterium
CGCGGGCTGCATGTACGTCGCCGATCCCGGGAACGACCGGATCCGCATGGTGCGGGCCGCCGCGCGGGCGTTTACCCTGGCGCCCGACACGCTTTCTTTTAGCGCGGCGGCCGGCTCGCTTTCCGTAGCGCCGCAGAACGTGGCGGTCGGAGGCCCCGTCAGCGGCCTGGTCTGGACGGGGCAGGCAACCACGCAGAGCGGCGGCGCGTGGCTGACAATTACACCGCCAGGGGGCGCCGTTCCAGCGTCGGTTGCCGCCGGGGTGAATGTGGCGGCGCTCGCGCCGGGCGTCTATCGCGGCCAGATCACGGTGCAGGCGCCGCTGGCCGTACCCTCGACGCGCACTGTGGCGGTGGAGCTGACCGTAGGTCCGGCCTTGCCCGCGCAGCTTGCGGCCGAGCCGGCCGCGCTCGACTTTGAGACGCGCGCCGGGGCGGGCAATCCTCCCGCCGCGACGCTCAGCATCAGCAATGCCGGCAGCGGAACACTGAACTGGACGGCGCGGGCGGAGACCGGCAGCGGCGCCCCGTGGCTCGCGGTGTCGGCCGCTTCCGGCTCCGCGACCGCCGGCTCTCCGGCATCGCTGCGGGTTTCCGTCAACGTGGCCGGTCTCACTACTGGTGTGCACTCCGGCACGGTGCACGTCGAAACCTTTCCCGCCGGACAATCGCGCGCCGTGGCGGTGAACCTTCTGATCACGCAAGTAACGCAGACAATCCTGATCAGCCAGAGTGGACTGCTGTTCACCGGCGTCGAGGGCGGCGCCGCCGTGCCGTCGCAGAGCTTTGCGGTGCTGAACGCCGGGCAGGGAACGATGAGCTGGACGGCGGCGGCCAGCACCTTGAGCGGCGGCAACTGGCTGACTGTCACGCCCGCCGGCGGCATCAGCGACGCAGCCTCCAGCCAGGTTCCACTGGTGGAAGCGGCGGTGAATGCCGTGGGCCTGCGCGCCGGCGCATACAGCGGTCTGGTCCGCATCGAGGCGGCGGGGGCAGGCAACTCACCTCAGTTCGTGACCGTAGAGCTGAACGTTCTGCCGCCGGGCGGGAACGCGGGCGTCCGGGCGCACCCGTCGTCGCTGGTCTTCACGGCGGAAGCGGGCGGGGCCTCGCCGAGCTCGCAGACGATTCGCCTGGCGACCGCTTCGACGGCGAGCGTCGAGGCCCGCACCGGCGTCGTGACCGACGGCGAAAACTGGCTGCAGGTGCTGCCGCGAACGCTGGTGGTTTCCGCGGCCGATCCCCGCACGATCACCATGCAACCGATTGTCGGCGGCCTCCAGCCGGGCGTCTACCGCGGTGCGGTCACGCTGGCGTTCCTGGACGGCAGCCCGGCGCAGGTGGTGAACGTCCTTTTCGTGGTCGCGCCCCGCGCCACGGCCGCGGCGCGCATTGGCACCCCGGCAGGCTTTACTGAAATCGCGGCCGCGCAGTGCGCCCCGGAGCGCCTGCTCGCCGTGCATCGCACACTGGGCAACTTCTTCGCGTCGCCGGTCGGCTGGCCCAGCACTGTCGAAGTGCAGGTGGTGGACAACTGCGGCAACGCCGTCGGGAACGCGGCGGTAGTGGCAAGCTTCTCGAACGGCGACCCGCCGCTCGCCCTGGCGAGCCTGCGCAACGGCAGCTACGCGGCAACGTGGAGACCGGTGACCGTGGCCGCGCAGGTCACTGTCACCGTGCGGGCCGAGATCGCCGGGCTGGCTTCGTCGGTAATCCAGGCCCGCGGGCAGGTGGGCGCCGCGACTGCGCCCGCGCTGTTTGCGGGCGGCGTAGTCAGCGGCGCAAGCTTCGCGCGCGGCGGCGCGCTCGCGCCGGGCGGAATCGTCTCGGTGTTCGGCCGCAACCTCGCGCGCGGCCAGAACCACGCCACCGCCGTGCCGCTGGCCACCACGCTCGGCGGCGTTACGCTGAGCATCGGCGGCCGCGATGTGCCGCTGTTCTTCTCGAGCGACGGCCAGGTCAACGCGCAGGTGCCGGTCGAGCTCGCCGCGGCGAGCCGCCCGCAAGTGGTGGCGCGAGCCCGCCGCGACGGTGGCGGAGCGGAAGCCTTCGCCGTTCCCGAGAGCATCACGCTGGCGGCCGTGCAGCCGGCGATCTTCACCTTGAATCAGCAGGGAACCGGGCAGGGCGCGATTCTCGACGCGCAGGGACGGTTGGTGGATGCCGGCACGCCCGCCGCGGCCGGCGAGATCGTCCAGGTGTTCTGCACCGGCCTCGGCCGCACCGAACCGTTGGTCGCTTCCGGCCAGGCTGCGCCGTCGTCGCCGCTGGCGCGTGTCGCCGCCACGGTGGAGGCGCGCGTCGGCGGCCGGCCGGCCATCGTTCACTTTGCCGGCCTGGCGCCCGGCTTTGTCGGCCTCTACCAGGTGAACGTCGAGATACCCGCCGGGACTGAGCCGGGCGCGCAGGCGCCGCTGGTGCTGGTACAGAACGGCGTTCCCAGCAACACCGTCACGCTCGCCATTCGATAGGCGGATGCCAGAAACTACAGGAGACGGTCGAGGATTTCGGCCGGCACGCGCTCGCGCAGGTGGGGAAACGCTTCGAGCAGCCGCTCGATATCAAGCAGGTCCTTTTTCTGCTTAGTGGGCCGTCGGGACGGTTCCGACGCCGCCCAGATCTTTCCCTGCAAAACATCGTCGAGGTGGGCCACCGGCAACATCAAGCCAAGGACCTCTTTTTCGACACATCTATCGAGGAAGCCGGCGTAGAGCGGATCGGTTTGAATCTGCACGCGCAAGTTTGAGCCCGGCATGTACAGATTCAGGCTGTGCGGGAAGCGCTCGGCCTGAAAATGCTCCGCCAGCAGCGCGTGCGCGTCCGCTGCGACAACCAGGTCGAGGTCCAGGCTGACCAAAGG
>JBKKAI010000592.1:0-3924 GCA_046714815.1 Terriglobia bacterium
AAAAGACTTTGCGCCGCCCGCCGCCGGCGGTCTCGGCCGGAGAAAGCGGCTGCAGCGACTCCACCGAGAACAGGCGCACTCTCTGCGGGCGGCCCTCCTCGATCAGGACAAAATCGTCGGCGGACAGGCCGGCCACCGGCTCGCCACGGCGGTCCTGCACAATCACATTCACCTGCACCAGCCGCGAGGTGACGCGCAGCACCGGCTGCTCCTGCGGAGCGGCCAGCGCCAGCGCGGCGATCAGAATGGCCGGCGTTTTCACTGCCAGCCAGTGTAACCCCACTGTAACCGATGTCGCGCGGGCATTCCCGCGCGTGGTGGGTTTTTTTCCAGAGTATGCTGGCGAAGTGCCGGTGATGGACAAGATCGTCGCCGAGATCCGCGCCGCCGGGCCGATGACCTTTGCGCGTTACATGGAGCTGTGCCTGTACGACCCCGCCGGCGGTTACTATCGCGGCGAGCGCGAGCGCTTTGGCGCAGCCGGCGATTTCTACACCAGCGCGCAGGTGCATCCCGCGTTTGCGCGGCTGCTGGTGAGCCGCTGGCGCGAGATGTGGATCGAGCTCGGCGGCGGCCCGTTCACGCTGCTCGAGGCGGGCGCCGGCCGTGGTGAGCTGGCGCGTGAGGCCCAGGTCTGGGCCGAGCGGACTTTCCCGGATTTTCATTCCGCCCTGCGCTACCGGACGCTCGAATACGGTGATCCGCTGCCAACTCCTTTTACCGGCTGCATCTTTTCCAACGAGTTCTTTGACGCGCAGCCGGTCCACGTGTTGGCCGTGCGGAACGGGCGTCTGCGCGAGTTGTTCGTCATCGAGAAAAAGGACGGTTTGGGCTGGCACGGCGTGCCGGAGCGTTCGCTTCGGCTTGCCGATGGCGAGTTGTCATCTCCGGGCCTGGCGCGGTGGGTGAAGCGATTGGGCATCGAGCCGGCCGAGGGGCGCGTATTCGAGCTAAGCCCGGCCGCCGCTGAATGGATGGCGCGTTTCAGTGCCGTGCTCGATCGCGGCTACCTTTTGGCGTTCGATTATGGTTACGGCGTCAGGGAGTTGAATGCCGGGCGCTTCGCGGGCGGCTCGCTGATGACCTATCGCAAACATGTCGCCACCGCCGGCCTTTTCCTGGAACCCGGCGGCCGCGACATTACCGCCCACGTAAACTTCGACTTGCTGGCCGAAGCAGGCGGCGACTGTGGACTGTCCGAAACCCGCCGCACAACACAGGGGCGCTACCTGATGGATCTCGGGGAAGCGACGCAGTTCTCGGAAGTCTTCGCCGATTGCCGCTCCGATGCCGACCGCGCCAAAGCTACGCTGCTGCTGAAAAACCTGCTGTTTGGAATCGGCGAAACCATCCAGGTCCTCGAAATGAAAAAAAGCGCCTCCTGACCTGACGGGTCATCCTGCTTTATGGCTCCAAGTCCCGCACCGCCCACCAAGTTACACCAGCCTGTCCGGCCACAACCGCAGACCCGCGGTTTTCCCGGCTTCCGAAAGCTGACGATCAAATGTCGCGAGAGTCACCGCCAAGCCCATCGCCTCCTGCCATGTGACTGCAGACGCCAGTTGAAGCGCATCGTAGCCGCGCAGCGCGTAGTCCCAGGCCAGCACCTCGGCGCGCGAAACCAGCGCCTCAGTGACCGGAAGTCTGGTAAAGTCAGGCCACTGGGCGACAAATGCACGCTGCGCCTTGCGCCCGCCCTGAGGGCTCAAAGCTCCGACGCGCACGGCCTTCGCAAAGGCTGCTGCAACTTCGGCGCGACTCACGAGTGACGTGGCAACGACCTCCGCACGCGTGGTGAGTTCGGCCGTCTCCCGTGACCCTCGCTCAGACACATAGCACTTGACCAAGGCGCTCGTGTCTAAATAGATGATCACTCTCGGTTCTCACCGACCAGATCGGCCACCGTTCGGCTGCCGCGCACCCGCGCGACCGGTTTCCCCAGAACGAGCCGGCGACCGCTCCACAGAATTACCCCAGCCTTCGAAAGAGTGTCGAGCCGTTCGCGCACCGACGCCGCGTCAGGAATGATCCGCGCCACGGGCCGCCCACGATCGGTCACGACGAGCGTCTGGCCCATCTTGATTTCGCGCACACATTCGCTCAACCTCGACTTCAGCTCTCGTATTCCGATTCGACGTACGCTCATGCTTCCCTCCTCGACGACCCGGCCACTGAAACTACATACTAGCATATGTGACCACACGCGGAAAAGCATGGCGGTTCATCGCGCTCCTGGGACCGCTTCAGCGGCCCACGGGGAAGCGTGGGGCGGTGGTCAAAACCGATCGGTATGCGAAACATCCTCGTCCATGGCTACTTCGGACTGAATTTGGAATTGTCTGGGCAGTGATTGAGCATGACCTGCCGATTCTGAAGCAGCAGATCGAAGCCATCCTGCGCGGGCAGTAAATTCCAGGAAGAAGGTCACGCTCGGCAGGCAAGAATGCCTGTGCTACGGGGCTATGGCTCGGGGCGGCGCTCGCGCTGGTAGGCCTGCTGGGTGTACTTTTGCGCCTCGGCCTGCGCGCCCTGCGTGTCGTCGCGGGTGCGCTCGGCCTGGCGGTATTCGTTGAGCGCGCGCTCGCGCTGCCCGGTGATGTCGAAGATCTTGCCCAGGTTGATGTGGCTCCAGACCTCGGTCCAGCGTGGCTCCTGGTTGCCGTTCAGCGACTCGCGGAAGGCGTTGGCGGCGGACTGGTAATTGTTCTGCGCCAAGAAAACCTCGCCGATGCGGAAATGCGCCAGCGAGCTGTTCTTATTGATGTCCAGCGCCTTCTGATATTCCTTCAGCGCGTCCTCGTAATCGCCCAGGTCGGCCGACTGCTGCCCTTTGCGGATGGCCACCTCCAGGCGCACCGCATCGCTGAGCTTCAGCAGGCGGTTCTCGGGGTCCACCGTGACCTTGCGCGGGCGGCCGAACGTTTCCACCTGGAAGTCGGACGCGGTGCCCACCACGTCCACCCGCTTTACCTCCGGGTCGCCGTCGGTCTCAATCCGCAGCTCCACCGGCATGCGGAACGTATCCATGTCCTGCTTGATCTTGCCGACGATCTTGAAGCCCTTCGCGGTTCGGAAGGTGGTGTAGTCGGCCTTGAACTCCGGAGCGCCGGTGGACTCCACCCACTGGATGAAGAAGCCGCGCAGGTCGCGCGCGCCACCCGGAGCTATCGCTGAGGGTTCGGCCTTCTCGAACACCTGGCGGAGGTCGTCGGTGGAGGCCGGCTTTCCGGCAAACGAAGCGGCGAACTGGCGGAGGCCGTTGAAGAAGGCCTCGTCGCCGATCACCCAGCGAAGCATGTGCAGGACCATCGCGCCCTTCTTGGCCACCACCGAGTCGGCCTCGGGCGAAAGCTCATCGAGCGCGGCGGCGCGCAGGATGGGCGCGGTTTCGTTGGTCAGCGCCGTGATGGAAATATCGCGGGCCACGTCTTCGAGCGCCGCCTTGCCGGCCAGCTCCTCGACGTAAAGTAGCTCGCTGTAGGTGGCCATGCCCTCGTCGAGCCAAAGGTGCGCGCGCGACGACGGGCTGACCATGCCGCGCCACCAATGGTGCGCCAGTTCGTGGGAGAGCAGGCGGTAGTTCAGCTTGCTGCCGATGCCGCGCGGCGAAAGAAACACGATGCCCGGCGCCCAGTAGCCGTTCACCGAGCCGGAATCAATCTCCACGAGGGCCAGCGAGGAAACCGGCGCGGCGCCGAACTTGCTCGATAAGAACGTGAAGATTTTCCCGGCGGCTTCGCCGTAAGTCTGCGCCTGGGCCTTTTCGGCGTCGCGGAAATATACATCCACCGGAAGGCCGCCCGCGGAAAAGCGCTGCGGCTGCTCGCGCACCACCGCCAGGCTGCCCGGAAACGACGGCTGGTCGAACACGAAGCGCGCCGCGCCGCCGCCACCGCCGCCGCTGGCGCCGGCGCGGCCCGGCGC
>JBKKAI010000593.1:0-17287 GCA_046714815.1 Terriglobia bacterium
TTCCGAAAGTATGTGTGGAACTGGTCGTCGTGGGGCTAACCGGCCGCAGCGGGCCCGGAGCTTTTGCTCGGGCCGCCGGCGCCGAGCAGGCGCCGCTTCTGTTCCGGCAGAAGGCCGCGCGAGACACCGCGATAGCGCGCTTCGAGTGGCAGGCCCGCCATCCGCAGGTATTTCCGATACTTTTCCGATGGCGCCAGCGCGGCCAGCAGCGGCGCCACGGCGCCGGCCAGCGGCAGCCGGCGCAGGCCATCGAGCGCCAGCATCTTCCCGTAGATGCCGTAGCCCGCCAGGATCTCATCGGCGCCCTCACCCGAGAGCACCACCGTGATGTGCTGCCGCGCCAGCCGCGAGATGAAATACAGCGGGATGCAACTGGGGTCGGCCAGCGGCTCGTCGAGGTGCCACACCAGATCCGGCAGAAAGTCGCGGAAGCCGGCGGCGTTCAGCCGGTATTCATGGTGTTCGGCGCCGAAAGCCTGCGCGGCCATCCGCGCATAACCGAATTCGTTGGAATCCTCCTCCTCGGGTCCGGCGCCGCCCGGAGCGTTACGCTCCTGGGGGCCGCCGGCCGCTTCGTACCCGACACTGAACGTCTTGACCCGCTCGCCTCCCGTGATCCGGCTCATCATCGCCAGGATGGCGCTCGAGTCCAGGCCGCCGCTCAGGAAGACGCCGAGTGGAACCTCGGAGATCATCCGCAGGCGCACGCTTTCTTCGAGGAGATGGCGAAAACGCTCCAGGTTTTCCCGCGCCGGACGCTGTTCGGGCCGGTACTCGATGTCCCAGTACTTTTCGATCCGGGTCCGGCCGTCCTCGACCAGCATCCGGTGGCCGGGCTGCAGCTTGAAAATGTTCTTGAACATCGTGCGCGGGCCGGGGACGTAGCGCAGCGACAGGTAGAGGTCGAGCGCCGCGGGATCCACCTCGCGAGGCACGCCGGGGATTTCCAGCAGCGCCTTGATTTCGGAGGCGAATGCGAAGAAGTTGCCGCCGCAATAGTAGTACAGCGGCTTCTTGCCCAGCCGGTCCCGCGCCAGCAGCAGGCGCCGCGCGCGCCGGTCCCAGATGGCGAAGGCGAACATGCCGCGCAGCCGCTCCACGCAGTCGGGTCCGAACTGCTCGTAGGCGTGAACGATCGCCTCGGTGTCGGAGCGCGTGCGGAAAACGTGCCCGCGGCTGACCAGATCATCGGTGACGCCGGCGTAGTTGTAGATTTCGCCGTTGAAGACGATGACGATGGAATTGTCCTCGTTGAAGATGGGCTGGGCGCCGCCGCCCAGGTCAATGATGCTGAGCCGCCGGTGTCCGAGCGCGACGTTGCCATCCTGAAAAAAGCCCTCGTCGTCCGGGCCCCGGTGGGCGATCGTCCCGGCCATGCGCTCGATCAGGCCCGGTTTCACCGGGTTATTTGCACTGAAATTCACAATCCCGCAAATTCCGCACATATACCTTATCCTTGGCGTCGCCGCGCTCGACGGTGACGCCGTCTTTCCAGAAATGGGCCGAGAAATAGGGGAGTCGCTCCGGACCGTCAAGAACGGCGCCGGCGCCGGAGCAAAACGACCAGGCATCTATCGCCAGAAGCTGCTTTAGCACGTCATTCTCGAATCGAAGGCGAAAAAAATCACCGCGCATGATGAATGGGCCGAGCCTGACCGGCAAATCATCGGCGGCGGCCACCAGCAGCTCACGCCGCGCGCCGCGTTCGAGCGAACAGGCGGTGGCGCAGCCTCCGGCCACTTTGACGGCGCGCATCTCGAAGCCGGCATCGAGCGCCAGCACGGTAATGGCGGCGAACGGCGCGGCCGAGCGCGCCGAGGCGCGCAGCACGGGCGCGGGCCTCTTCTCACCGTAGCGGCCTGATGCCCATCCCTGGATTTCGCCGGCCGGGAATTCCCGTCCACAAATGACCTCGGACACGAGAGCGCCCGTACCGCAGGCGAAAAGCCGCAGAGCGGCCTGCCGCCCGCGGGCCACCATCGCGATTTCGCCTTCGGCCGCGCCGTTGCCGCCCGGTGACAATGCCACGCCGGGCGCGAAATGGTAATAGAAATCGTAGGTGTGCTCTCCGCTTCCGCGCAGGTCGTCCAGAACCACCCAGCAATCCGGCTCGAGGTGCAGCAGACGGCGCCGGTGCATGATACCCGCGGGCCGGTAGCCATCATGTTCGCCCTCGATGCACTCGAGTCCCTCCAGGCGAAAGTGCCGGATGACCCGCGCCGCGGCGCGCCGCTTCCACTGGAACGTGCCGCCGGGCTCCGACTGGTCCGCGCCGTCCACCGTTACGGTGTTGTGCGCGCGCGTCGAGCGGAAGTGGTTCCGCCACTCGGGTGCGGTGTTGTAGATGTACGTTCCCGGGTCAATCAACAGGTCCTCACCGCCGGCGAATAGAGTGAAAGCGAGGGCGTCGGCATGGCCGTGGCCGCCGTTGAACATGCCGAGGCCGCCGCCGTCGAACAACAGGTGACTGTCGTCGGCCCCCCAGCCGGAACGCTGCACGAAATAGCCGGCGGCCGGTCGCGAAACACTGAGGCCGCCGGGGACCGCCGCCAGCGTGGCGTAGGCAGGGAAGGCTTCCGCGCCCATCAGCCAGAACGTCTCTTCGCGGAATGGGCCGGCCTGGAACTTGAACTCCTTCTTGAGGAACAGAACCGCGCCGCAGCACAGCGCGTCGGGGAAAGAGCGATAACTCGGGTTGCTGAGCGCCAGCGCGCGCCCGCCGTCTTCATCGCCGGCCGGGGGGATGGTCCCGTCGGGCCGGGTGATGTCGGCGAGGAACTCCATCATGCGGCAGAGGATGTGCCACGTCCGGTTGGGGAAGGCCGGCCCGGTGCGCTGCGCCAGCAGCAGGGCCTGAAGGTAAAAATCGAGCGCGTAGCAGTGGTAATGGGTGGACAGCTCGCCGTAAACGCCTTCCTCGCCGACCTGCCGCTCGATTTCGCGCGTCAGGATTTCCGCCCCCATTTGCCGCCAGCCGCCGGCCCGCTTCAGCTCCGGAAACAGGGATCCGGCCAGAAACAGCGCGGTGGCCTCGCCGATCAGGTGCGTGTTGGGACTCGTGTATGTGGAAGGAAAACGGCACACGTGGTCGAGTTGCGCAAACAGGCTCTTCCCGATGCGCCGCGCCGCCCGCTCGTCCAGCGCGCTGGAGGGCAACAGCAGGAAGATGGTCCACAGCCAGGAAATCGAGCGCAGCGCGATCTCGAGGCTCGACTGCCAGTTAATGCCCAGCGATTCCGGATTCTGCTCCACCCAGGATTCCATCTGGGCGACGGCCTCGCGCGCGTAGCGTTCGTCCCCGGTGTAGAACCAGGCCTTGGCCAGGCGCGGCAGGTGTTGATGCCGGTTCAGCTCGTGGATGCACTTGGGGTCGCCGCCCTCATTTTTGCTGACGAGGTCGTAGCCGGTCCAGAAGCGGCGCGGCCACTCCCGGCCGGTGACCGGGTCGCGGTGCCAGTTGATGCGAAGCCCCAGGTCCAACTCGCCGTAACCGAGAAGCGGGACGCGGCGCCGGCACAGCCGTTCGGCTTCGGCGACGGAAGCCTCGATCCACTCGGGGAAGCGGGCGGCGACGAAATCGTTCATCTGGGCGCGGCGCGGGCCGGAGGCATCGAAATAGAAGCGCTGTGCCGGGGCCGCCCGCAGGTAGTCCTTGAATCCGCCGATGGCCGGGTTAAGCGAATTCAGGAACTGCCGGTCGCTGATTTCGGCGGGCCGCACGCGCCGGCGGGCGCGGTCGAGCTCGGCGCGAAGGCGTTCCCCGGCGCGGCCGGCGATCTCGCGCGGCGGCATCGAGCCGAGCTTCGCCAGTTTTCCGATGGCGCCCGTGTTCATAAGCTGTAGATCTCCAGCAGCCGGCCCACTCCGCCGGCCACGGCGTTCTGCGGCTGCGCCGGGCGCCCGGCCGCCAGCGCGGACTCCAGCGCAAGCGCCAGCGCTTCCGCGTCGCCGGCAGGGAAAAGGACGGCGCCGCGCGGGCGCGTGCCAACGTCGCTGGCGACTACACGGATACCGAGCGACAGCGCCTCGCGGACCGAGATGGCGTCGGCGTCCTTCAGCGTGGGCCGCACGAACAGATCGGAAACCGACATCAGCGCCAGGCACTGCTCATGAGGCACGTCGCCGAGCAGCAGCATCGCATCGTCGAGCCCGCGCTGGTGAACGCGCGCGCGGGCTTCGGCCTGCTGCTCGCCGCTGCCCCTCACCAGGCACCCGATCCCTGGGCGCCGCCGGCGCAGCCGGGCCACCGCATCCACCAGCAGATCGAAGCCGTACTCAGGGCGAAAGAACAGCGCGGTACAAAGCAGCGGCCGGTGCGCATGGACGAACTGTTCGGCCGCGGCCGGCAGCTCTACCCGCGGCGGCGCCGGAGTGAGAAAAGCCGGCAACACGACCAGGCGCTTCGCCGCCACTGCGAGTTCGCGGAGGGCTTCGTGAATCTCGGGGCTTACGGCGATCATCCGGTCATACAGGTGGCAGGTGAGACGGGCCAGACCGCGGCGCAGGCGCGAGCCTTGGCGCAGGTAGGCCGGCGCCATCCCGGAATGCAGCGTCAGCAGGCTTGCCGGTCCCGGCAGGCCCGCCAGGCCACAGGCGAGCGCGATCAGCCAGCTCTTGTGGTTGTGGCCGTTGGTGTGGACGTGGATCGTCCAGCCGTCCAGACTGTGGCGCAGCACCGCCAGCGCCAGCCCGGGCCCGCTGCGGGCGCGCAGGTAGAGGTCGCTCGGCGGCGCGCGCCGGTCCGTATTCAGCACACGGCAGGCAATGCCCGCTTCGGCGAGCTGCCGCCGCGCCTCCGCCACATGGACAGAGACGCCGCCGTGCGGCGGCGGGAACGGACCGACCAGCAGCAGCTTCATGCCGCCCTCATCGCGGCGCTGGTTCTGCGGCCGGTGCGCCGGCGAAGCATTTCTTCGTAAAAGTTCTGGGTGTCGCGGATCATTCTTTCGTTCGAAAACTTTTCGGCGATGCGGCGCCGCCCGGCGCGGCCAAGCTGCGAGGCAAGCGCAGGGTTTCCCAACAGGCGGCAGATCGCCTTCGCCAGGCCGCCGGAGTCGCGCGGCGCAACGAACAGGCCCGCGTCATCCACGGCCTCGGGGTTGCCTCCCACGGTGGTGGCAATCACCGGTATGCCCGCGGCCATGGACTCCAGCAGCGTGTTCGAAAGTCCTTCGCTGAGCGATGGCAGCACCGAGATCGTCAGTTCGGAGAGCACCTGCGGCACGTCGCGGCGGAAACCGGTGAAAACGGCGCGGCCGCCCAGGCCCAGGCGCTCGGCGCAGCGCACCAGGTGGGCCTTGTGGGCGCCGTCGCCGATGATAAGGAAACGCGCGTCCTCGAAGCGCGGCGCAACGGCCGCCGCCGCTTCCAGGAAGTACTCCACGCCCTTCAGCTCGTTGAGGCGGGAAAGCACGCCGACCAGCGGGGCGCCGGCGGGCAGCCCGAACTCCTGGCGCAGGCCGGCGCCCGGCCCGGCGCCCGCGAATTGGGAGTGGGCGATCCCATTGCGGATCACGTGAATTTTGTCCGCGTTGTACCCTTCCGCCACCAGCCAGTCGCGAACGGCGTCGGCGTTGGCCAGCACGCAATCGGCCAGGCGGCAGGCCAGCTTTTGGACGCGCTTCTTCATCGGCGTCAGCAGCTCGCCGGTGTCGCGGATGGACGCGACAATCAGCGGTACTCCGGCCAGCCGCGCCGCCGGCACGGCGAACACGTTCGAGTAAAAGCCGTAGCTGTGGACCACGTCAATGCGGTTACGCCGCAAGTATCGCGCCAGCCGCAACTGGCCGGGTATCGTCCGGTAATGCAAGAAGCTGGGGATCTGGTATTCGGAGATGGGAATTCCGCTTGTTTCCACCTCATCCAGCAGCGGTCCCCGCCGGTGCATGCAGCCGAAGGACAGCTCGAAGCGTTCGGGATCGAGACCCTGCGCCAGGTTCAGGACCTGCCGCTCCGTCCCGCCAATCCCGAAGAAGGTGATGAATTCCAGAAGTTTGATTCTGTCATTGCGCATGATGGGCTCGGCTATGCCACGACCGGCAGGCCGCTTTCCGTTTTCGGAGTCTCCAGCGGCCGCCGGCCGCCGTCGAGAAATGTCCGGCACCATAATTCGAACGAAATCAGCGTCCAGAGCTGCAGGTCGAGCTTGCGCCCTTTCTTGTTGAGATGGAGGAGCTGCTCGATGTAGGCCGGGTTGAAAATGCCGCGCTGCACGCTGCTGGGCGCCAGCAGCAGGTCGCGGACGAAACCATCGAGCCGGCCGCGGAACCAGTGCCCCAGCGGGATGGAGAAGCCGTGCTTGCGGCGGTCTATGATTTCGTCCGGTAGAATGCCGCGCATGGCCTGCTTGAAGATGTACTTCGTCGTCCCGTTGCGCAGGCGCAACTCCGGCGGAATCGTCGCCGCGAACTCCACCAGCTTGTGGTCCAGCAGCGGGACACGCGCCTCGATCGAGTGCGCCATGCTCATCCGGTCCACCTTGGTCAGGATGTCGAGCGGCAGGTAGCTCTTCAGGTCGCGGTACTGCACTGAGGAGAGCCAGTCGCCGTTGTCTTTTTCCAGGTAGCGGGCCTCGACCTGCCAGGGATCGTAGCGCGCGATCTGCTCGAACGCCTCGGGCCGGAACAACTTTTTCTTGTCTTCCAGGCGGAACAGCGTGGAAGCATCCAGGTATCGCTGCGGCCCGGCGAAGGAGATGTGCCGCAGGAAATTACGGCCCTTCACGCCCTCCGGGATCATCGTTCCAATGGTCCCCAGCAGGTTGCGCGCGAACGGCGGGATGTGGCGGTAGAAGCGCTCCTTGCCCTCGACGAGGTACTTGTCATAACCGGCGAACACCTCGTCGCCGCCGTCGCCGGACAACACCACCGTGACATGGCGGGCGGCCAGCTTGGAAACCATGTACGTCGGGATGGCGGAGGAATCGCCGAACGGCTCGTCGAGGTACCAGGCGAGGTCATCAATGATCTCGAGCACGTTCGATTCGATCATCAGCTCGTGATGATCGGTGCCGAACTCCGTGGCCACGCGCCGCGCGTAGTCCAGCTCGTTGAAATCCTCCTCGGGGAAGCCGATGGAGAAGGTCTTCACCGGCTGGGTCATCATCCGGGCCATGGTCGCCACGATGGCGCTGGAATCGAGGCCGCCGCTCAGGAACGCGCCGAGCGGCACTTCGCTCATCAGGCGCATGCGGACGGATTCCTCCAGCAGCTCGCGCAGGCCGCGCACGAAGTCCGCCTCGGTCCTGCTGTAGTCGGGCCGGAACTGCACGTCCCAGTAACGCTCGATGTGGATGGGACGGTTCGGCTCGGCCACCAGGACGTGTCCGGGCTCGAGCTTGTGAACGCCCTCGACGATGCTCTCGGTGTGGTTGGAGGAGAGGTGAGTGAACAGGTGGGAGACCGCGGCCCAGCTCAGGCGGCTTTCCACCTCGGGCAGCTGCAGCATCACTTTCAGCTCGGAGCCGAAGGAAAGCCGCCCGCCCGCCTCGGAGTAATAAAGGGGCTTGATGCCCAGCCGGTCGCGGGCCACCATCAGGCGGTTGCGGCGCTCGTCCCAGACGGCGAAGGCGAACATGCCGCGCATCTTCTCGACGCAGCGCGTTCCGTGCTCCTCGTACAGGTGGACGATGACCTCGGTGTCGGTCGTGGTGTAGAAGCGGTGGCCCTGGCGCTCGAGCTCGGCGCGCAGCTCGCGGTAGTTGTAGATCTCGCCGTTGAAAACCACCCAGACCGTTTCATCCTCGTTGTGCACGGGCTGGTGGCCGGTGGCCAGGTCAATGATGCTCAGGCGCCGCATTCCCAACCCGATGCCGGACCGCAGATAATAACCGTCATCGTTCGGCCCACGGTGGCGGATCGAGCCGCACATCCGGCGCAACTCTTCCGCAAGCACCGGCCGTTCGCCAAAACTCATGATTCCCGCAATGCCACACATGATTGATGTCCCCTTCAGCGGCAGCCCGGAGCTTACGCTCCGGCGCGCCGCCCGCGGATCAGCCCGCCGGTTTGGCCATGACGGCCGGCTGGCGGTGGAGCAGCCCGATCAGCGCCAGCCGCTCGCCTTCGCTCAACAGTCGAAACCCGAACAAAAACAGCAGGTACGTCGCGCCGTAGGCCATCGCGGTGGCCAGCAAGAGCGGCAGCGTCTGAATGTGGAGCAACTCAGCGCGGACCAGCAGCGCCGGCAGCCCCGAGATGAGCGCCGCCCCCAGGATGGCTGCCAGGCTTCGCCATGGCAGAATCTGTGCGAACCGGACCTGCATCAGGCGCTTGATCCTGGCCAGTGCCAGTGCTTTGGCCACGACCACCGCGACCAGCGTGGTCAGAACCGCGCCCTGCAGGTAGAAGGCGCCTACGAAGGCGTTCAACAGCCCTACAGTCAGGGCCAGCCGCACGGTGTACAGGACCAGCAGATACCGCGTCTGGGCGAACACCCGCAGCACGCTGTCGGTCTGCAGCACCGAGAACGGGACCGTAAACGCCCAGATCATGAAGACCGGCACGCTGGCCAGGTAGTTTTCAGTGAACAGAAAGACGATTACCTCGCGCGAGCTGACCAGGAGCAGAACGAAGACCGGGAAGAAAATCAGCGCCAGCTTGCGCGTGGTGTCGTGCCACAGCCCGCGCACCGGGTCTCCACGGCGCTCATGCATCTCCTCGCTCATGCGGACCATCATGACGTTGGCGGCGGGCCCGGCCACGAAGTCCACCAGCGGAATCTGCAGGCAGCCCACCGAGTAGATGGCGAAGGCCACGGCGTCAAAGCGCCAGGAGACGGCGTAGTAGTGGTAGTTCGCCTGGATGATCTCGACCAGCACGGCCATGGCGAACGGCACCGCGTAGGCCAGTTGCTGCCGCAGCAGCGCGGCGTCGGGCCGCAACTCGGCGCCGAATTCGCGGCGGACGTACAGCAGGGTGGTGCCGAATCGCAGCGCGGCGAAAGCCAACCCGCCGAGAAACAGCCAGCGCAGGCTGCCCAGCGCCAGCGCCGGCAGGATAAACAGCAGGGCGCGCACCAGGTCGGAAAGCCCGTAACTGATCGAAGCCCAGAGGTAGCGCTTGCGGGAGATCATGGCGATCTCCAGTACCGCCGAGCAGAGCATCAGCAGCAGAAAAAGGCCCACCAGGACAATGTTGGCGCCCAGCTCGGGGTTCTTGAACCACCGCGCCAGGGCCGGGGCCGCGGCGCCGACCAGCGCCAGGCACGCCAGCCCCGCTCCCGCCAGCGCCAGCATCGAGTTGGCGACGTACTGGCCGGCCTTCTCCGGCGCCCGCGGGATGAAGTAGAACAGGCTCTCGGCCATGCCCAGTTGGGCGATCCCGAACAGCGTGGCGTAGATCAGGAAGGCCTGCTTGTAGGTGCCGAACGCCGCCTGGTCAAAGATCCGCACCAGCATCACGGGAATGAAAAACGTCACCGTGAAGGCCACGACCCTTCCGGTCATGAGCAGGAGAGCGGGTTGGAAAGTCGAGTTCATCAGCCCTGTCTTCGTCTACCGGAAGCGGAAGCCCGAGCCGGAAGCCGGAGCCGCCACCGGGGTTGCATCGGCGATTTTCTTGGCCGCGCAGACCAACCCAACCAGGATGTAGGGGAACCAGCTCAGCGCGAAGCCGGCGGACATGCCGCAGACCAGGAACCCCCAAAGCGAGATTTCGAGCGCCGAGGCCAACTGCGGCGCCGAGCCGTACTCGGCGCGGCCATCGAGGGCGGCCAGCTTGCGCGCGTGGTACAGGCCGAAGAACAGGAACAGCGCGAAGGGAATAAACCCGAGCAAGCCCGTTTCAACCAGCGCTTGCAGGAAAGTGTTGTGGATGTGCAGCCAGTGCCGGGACCAAACGCCACGGGGCGCGTAGAGCGGCCAGGCGATCGAGGAGCAGCCGACGCCCACGCCGAGCAGCGGCCGATCCATGAACATCTCGAACCCGGCGCGGTATGTGGCCAGCCGCTGCTGCACGTTGGCGTCGTCGTCAAGGTTGCGGAAGCCCGCGCCGCGCGTCCACCAGAAGGCCACGAAAATCAGGCTGGCCGCCAGCGCCACGATCAGCAGGATGCGCAGGGAGGTGGATTTCTGGCGGATGCCCATCAGCGCCAGGACCGTCAACAACCCCAGCATCGAACCGCGCGACAGGGTCAGATAGATGGTGAGCGTGAAGATGCCGGCGATGCCCCACAGCGCGACGCGTACCGGAAAGCGGCGGCCGGCGGCCACCGCGACCGCCAGCGGCACCAGCACCACCAGGCCGTAGCCGAGCTCGTTGGGGTTGGCGAACAGGCCCAGCCAGCGCGCGCGTCCTTCCACCATTATCCCCTGTTGGTAGAACCGCAGCGCGCCCAACGCCGGAAACAGGCCCCCCAGCACCATCACCCAGACCGTCAGACGCAGGCGGCGCTCCTGGTCCACTACATTCACGATCAGGAAGAAGATGGCCGCCATCTTGGCCAGATCGGCGAAAGACTGCAGCGCCCAGGGCACCCACATGGCGTTGAAGACCGACAGGCCGGCGACCCCGACGAATGTCAACAGCAGGTAGCTTTCCGGCCAGATCATTTCGAAATGCTGCCAGGTCAGTGCCTTTTCGATGATCAGGGCCAGCAGGGCCAGGCTGGCCACAATCTGAGCCGGGCGCACCGCGTCGAGCGCGGGAAACTGGCGGGCAATGCTTGAATACAGCACCAGCAGGAACAGGATCAGCAGCTTGTAGGCGAGGCTGATGCGGGTGGCGCGCCTCTGCGTAAAGCTGACCGCGGCCGTGCCGAATGGAGTCAGGGGAACGGCGCAGGCATTCCGGCCCGTGCCTCCCGGAAGGACCGCACGGGCTCGCCGCGGCGAGCCTGTGCCACGGGCTGCCCGCTCGCCCGCCTCCACCGCCACGCCGGGATTCATGTAAGCAGCCATGATTTTCTTCAGGCGACGTTGTGCGCCGAGCAGGCTGCCGCGTACTCGGGCTGGCCGTGGTCCTGGAGGCACGGGGCGAGCAGGTCGAGCACCCCGTTGACGTGACAACTCATGATCGAAGAAGAGAAGGCGCCCAGCGCGCCGAGCGAAGAGTTCTCCCAGAGCACTTTGCGGGGAATCGTCAACAGTGGATGCGACCGGTCCCGGTGCCGGCAGGTGGTGTAGGCATAGCGGTAGCCGGCGGCGGCCACCGCTTCGAGCGAGGCTTGGTCAAACCTCCCGCAGGGGTATGCGAAGTGGTTTACGGCGACGCCCAGTTTTCGCTCAATTGTCTGGCGGGAGCCTCGCACCTCATCCAGAATCCGCGAGGCGCTTTCGTTGGGCAGCAGCGGATGCGTGCGGGTGTGCGAGCCGATCGTGACGCCGGCGCGGCGCATCTCGTCCAGCATCCCCCAGGTCAGCGCCTGGAAGCCATTGCTCAGGCCGGCCTGGATCTCCATTTCTCCTTCCAGCGCATCCACCACATGCTCCACCTCCAAGTGGGTCAGCGAGCCGAGCAGCAACTGCGTGGCGCTGTACGGGTCGTCCGGCAAATCGTTTCGCAGCGAGACGGACGCCGGCCAGACCCCCATCCGCACGATCATTCGCGCCAGGCGCCGCCGGCCTGGCGGACATCTCGTCAGGGCGCGCTGCAGAACGATGTAGAGCC
This sequence comes from Terriglobia bacterium, assembly GCA_046714815.1. Lineage (GTDB taxonomy): Bacteria > Acidobacteriota > Terriglobia > JAJPHL01 > JAPKYU01 > JBKKAI01. The sequence goes on from JBKKAI010000593.1 coordinate 11,607, forward strand.
GGTCATGCAACAGCGTGCGCGACGAGCTCACCGTATCGCTGACCACAAAAATGGCCGACGGGATTCCCTTGCGCCGCAACAGGGGGAAAGCGTTCTCGTATACATCGCGATAACCATCATCGAAGGTGACGACCGCGGCCGGCCGGTCAAACCGGCGCCCCTGTTCCATCGTGGCCGCCAATTCATCGAGCGAGACGTAACGGAACCGCCGCCCCACCCAGTCGAGCTGGCGTTCCAGCATCGTCGTGCTGATCAGCATGGCAGGAATGGAAGTCCTGGCCGCCGCGGAAAAGTTTTCTACCACCCGGTGATATCCGATTACAAGCGGCAGTTGGCGGACGCCGTTGAGATTGCCAACCAGCCGGTCGGCCCCACTCCAATGCAGGGCGCCGGCGCCGGCTGTTTTCATGAAAGTCCGGAACATAATGCTTCTTTTAGGCCCCAATCCTGGCGGCTGCGATTCGGTTGGCTGCATTGGTGGAGAGCACGTGGCGTGCCATTCTCCGGGCCGCCCGGCTGAATTCCACCGTTTTTCGGCAGACCAGGCCGCGCAGCCGCGGCGGGTACAGCTCCAGCCGCTCCAACTCACGCGTCTGGCGCGCCCAGTGGAACTTGTACTCTTCCTCTCCGTGGAGCAGGTCATACTGGCCGGCGCCTTCTTCGAAGGCGCTCTGGATGGCCAGCCCCATGGTCAGCAGGCCCACGCTCTGTTTGCTGTATGCCGGGTCAAATCCCGCCTGATAAAAATAGAAAGTCCCGCCGTAACGGAGGCCGTAGAGCGAAGCGGCCGGCTTTCCGTCGAGCCACAGCACAAAAAGGCGCAGCCAGCCCCGGTCCAGGGCCAGGCGGCTGAATTCCTCGTGGAACGAAACCAGGCCCGGAAGGTGGAACGCATCAGAGCCGCCGCGCTCCTGCCAGCGGCGGTTGTGCATCTCGATCAACAGCTCGAGGGCCAGGCCGCGCTCCTGCTCGGTGCGGGCCGGTTCGAAGCGCACCTCGAACTGCTTGTGGAGGTTCTTCAGCCTCCGCTGGAAGTTGTAACGGTGCTGCGAGCCCAGAGAAGCCAGGTAGGAGAGCCACGACTGTCCGGATAAATGTATGAATGGGCAGACGCCGGTTTTCGTGGTTGAAAAACTCCATCCGGATTCCTCCAGGCTCGCGGCAAGTGTGGAAGCCAGGCACGAACCGCGCTTCAATTGGGCCAGCTCGAGCATGTGTCTGCTGCGGGCCAGCGATTGGGCGAGGGCGCGCGAGGCCTCCTGCTCCCTTCCACTCCGTATGATGACATCCAGATAATCGGAACCGACGAAACCGGTTCCCAGAAACTCCAGCGAGCGAAACGGCAGCAGGCGCGCCGGCTTGGGCGGCCGCAGCGCCAGCGGCGCCAGTGCCGTCAGCTCGCCGCCCTCTCGCAACGCCAGGATCGAAAGCTTTCTGCCGGCCGAGAGATGTTTCCACCAGGTGTGCAGCCACTCCCAGGTGAGGAACAGGCAATCGGAGCGGCTGGTCTGAAGCAGCGCATTCCACTCGTCCCGCAAGGCGGTGAATTCCGAAATGTTCTGAATTCGCGTAATCATGAAAAATTCAACCGGCGATCGCCAGGTCACAACCGGCGGCGGCCGTTTTCTCAAACGACGGATTCAAACGCAAAACCTGTTCGGCGACATATTCGATCTGCGCCGGGCGGATATCCTGGTGAATGGGAAGCTCGAGCACGTGGTCGCGCAGAAACTGCGCGTTCTCGAAGCCCGGCCCCGCCGCCGCCGCATCGCCGTAGTTCCAGAACTCCACCGCGCCGATGTTCCGCTGCCACAGCGAGCGGGCCAGGGCATGCTTGTCCGGCGCCAGGATGGGAAAGAACAGCGGGCAGACGCCCTCGTCGAGCCGCGGGAACAGCATCGTCACGCGCCCCTGCAGCCGTTCCTGCAGCAGCAGGTAATTGGCGCGGCGCCGCTTGCGGATGGCGGGGTAGTCGAAGCGGCTGAGCAGCCGGCCGCAGAATTCCGACATGCCCACGTTGACATTGGCGATGTTGAAGCCGATGTCGCCCACCGGCACGCGGTTCACCTGGAGGCGGCCGAGCGCCCGGCCGGCCCCGGCTTTCAGCCAGGCCAGCGCGGCGCCTGATTTCGCTGCGCGGCTGCGGTACCACTCCAGCATCAACTCCAGGCTGCGGCCGGCCACCGACCGGCGCCCGCACGGACCGAGCGCCACTTCCTTCAGGCCTTCGAGCTCCATCGTATTCTGCACCAGCACGCCGCCGTTCGGCACCGGCAGCGTCTTATACAGGCAGAAGATGGAGAAATCGCCGAACGAGCCGAGCGGCCTGCCGTCCACCTCGCTCAACATCGAGAGGGCGCAGTCTTCCACCAGGATCATGTTGTACTTCAGGCACAAGGACTGGATCTGCTTCACCGGCTGCGGCCAGCCGAGGTAGTGAATCAGGTACATCACCCGAGGGCGGTGCAGGCGGCACAGCCGTTCCAGCTCCTCGAAGTCGGGCCGGACGTCGCGCCCGATGTGGTAGTAGTGGGCGGTGGCGCCTGCGGCTCGCACCGCCCACACTTCGTTCCCGCTGTGATAATCCGGCATCAACACGCTTTCGCCCGGGCGCAGCCCCAAAGCGCGGAACAGGTGATAGATCGCGTTGCGGGCCACGTAGAAATACATCTTGTTTCCGGCGTTGATGGGGAAGGCCGGCGGGAGCTGCGCTCCGGGCGCGAGGTACGCGGGGTTGAGACCTTGCCAACTGGGGATGTACATAGCTGCCGCTTTTTTCCTGTGATTTACGCTTCCAGGCTCAGCCCGCGGCCCTTCAGGCTGGCGACCGCGGCCCGCAGGGCCACGTAAAGGCGCTTCTTCCGCAGGGACGGCGCCAACCGGAACTTGGCGGAGTGCAGCAGTCCAGAGCGGACGTCATCGGGAAAAATGTAGAGCCAGAACTGCCGTTGCGCCCGCTCGGTCCAGGTCCGCTTCCACTCCTCGGAAACGCCGAGAAAATCGAACTCCGCCACCCCGTCCCGAAAGGCCTGCTCGATCACCATCGAGCACAGCAAGTTGTAGGGCGAATACTGCGAATACTCCGGGTCGTAGCCGGGCTTCAGCAGAAAAATCCGGTTGTTATAGAGCAGGGAATAATCGAAGGCGATGCGGCGCTGGTTGACGGACAGAAAATGGAGCCGCAGCCAGCCCCGGCCGGCGGCCCGCTGCGCCAGTCGCGCGTAGAACAGGTGGACGTCGGGCGTGGACTGGATGGCGGTGCCGTGCTTTGCTTTCCAGGCCAGCGCCTCGATACGCAGCCCTTCTTCGAGCGCCGCGCGGGCCTCCCGCGCCACCGTGATCTCCTCCATCCGCACGTCACCTGCCTCGTTCAGCCGCTTGGTCCGGTTGCGAAGATTCGAACGGTGCTTGCGCCCGACCGATTTCAGATAGTCCTCCCAGGAGCCATGGAGCGGCAGCACCGGCGAGTCGCCCGACGGCCACAAACCCATCCGGAATCCGCTGCAGGCCGCCAGCCGCACCATCTCGTCGAGCGTCGGCGAGCCGGCCGGCAACTGGCACAGCCGCATCGCGTCCCACAGGTCTCGCTGATCAATGAGGGACTTCCAGATCGCCTGGTAGGCTTCTTCCTGGTTCCGCGCCACGATGAAGTCGAAGCGCGGTGTATGAGAGTTGTAAATGAATTCCAGCCAGCGGACCTTCAGGCCGTACATGCGGCCTTCCGATACCATCAGCGGCGCGATGGCGATGACTTCGCCCGCGTCCCGGACCACCAGGATGTGGAGCCTTTTCCCCACACCGAAGCATTCCCACCAGGTCTGCACCCAGGTGTGGGTGAGGAACGGGTGCGGAATCGCCGCCTGCTCCAGCAGTCGGGTCCACTCTGCTTCCAGCTCGACGAACGACTGGTAGTCGGAAACTGTTTCCACCGAGAGGCGGTGGGCCGCATCGGTCCGCGGACAGGCCGCAGCCGCAGTTGCCGACATCATAGCTCGCTGTCTCCGGCCAGCCCGTGCTGCTGGTTCGCGAGCGGCGGCGCCGCGTTTTTCAACCAGACGTCTTTCCAGGCGTCCCCGTGGCCGAGGGCGAAATGGTACAGGCCCGCTACCGCGGCCCAATTCATCATGACGAACGTGTAGGGCACCAGCACCGTCTTCATGCCGCCTCCTTGGATGTCGTTCCCGCGACCAGCGCCCGCGCCGTGGCGGGCTCGCCGGTGGCAACCAGCGACCCGAACCAGGCCAGCGAATAGAACGCGGCCTGCAGAGCGAAGAAAACCAAGAACGGCATTTCCTTCACCAGAAGAATATTGCTGACAAACAGTACGGCCAGAAAATACGGCACGAACAGCCGGCCCACCTTGTGCGAAAGGAACTGCCACAGGACCGGGTTCCGTCCGGCATCGAGCAGCTCCGGCATCTGCGCCATCAGTTGAAAATTGCCCATCAGCGTCCGGACTTTCCTCCCGTACTCCACATCCACGCTGGCGGCCACGGCGTCATACGCGCGCGCGCCCGGCTCAAACACCACCCGCTTGCCGGCCAGCACTGCGCGCATCGGGATGGCAACGTCGTCGAGGATGGTTTCCACCGGAAGGCGCCGGAACAGCTCGCGGCGTATCGCGTACAGCGCCCCGGTGGCTCCCAGCATCGAGTGGATGTCGCTTTCCATGGCCCGCAGCAGCTTCTCGTAGCGCCAGTAGAGGCCGACCCCGTCGGCCGCCTCATTGCCGTTCTCGTCGAGCAGCACCAGCTCGCCTGACACCGCTCCCACCGAAGGGTCGTGGAAGTTGGCCACCAGCTCGCGCACCGCCGCGGCGTCCAGCCGCTGGCGGGCATCGGCGAACACCAGGATCTCGCCCTCGGCCGCCGCCACCGCGCTGTTCAGCGCCTGCGCTTTGCCCCGGTGCGGCGAGTAATAGACCATGTCAATCAAGCGGCCCGCATATTTCCACACGATGTCTTCGGTGCCGTCTGTCGGCGCGTCCAGGGCCACCACCACCTGGAGCTTTTCCTTGGGATAGTCCAGGTCCAGGCAGTTCAGGATCTTCTTTTCAATCTTGTCTCTTTCGTCGTGCGCGGCGATGACGATGCTTACGGTTGGCTCCCAGGGGGCCTTGCGCACCGGCCGGGGCGCCATTCGCCGCCTCAGCCAGAGCAGCACCGGATAGCCGGCGTAAACGTAAAGAACGAATGCCAAAGAGGCCCAGAAAACTGTTTTCACCATTGGATCGCGTGTCCCGCCCTGTCCTAGAGCAAGAGAGATGCCAAACTCTGCCCGGCTTACCCTGCCGGCCAATGATTAAAGCTAGTTGTTACAGTAAGTTACAAATCGGCCAGCATCCCCAGGCCGAGCCGCCGGCGTCACGCCGCGACAGGCATTCCTGCCCGATGCCACTCACTTGACCCTGCTTGGATGGGGGAACGCCGGCAGATGGAAAGCGGGGATACACGTCGCGGCCTGGCGTCGCGAGCTCGGTCCAATCACGCCGCGCCGGCTCTGCCGGCATAGCCGCTGCAGGTGGTGAGAAGTTCATGAAGGCTGAGCGGCTCGGCCGCCCGGCTGTGCGGAAAGGCTTTCCTTTAAGCGGGTCGTACAACATAAAGCGCGCGTCAGTGAATAAACAAAGCCAGGCACTTTTCGGGGGATGTATACGACAATTACGCACATATGGTGTTGTG
>JBKKAI010000594.1:0-16163 GCA_046714815.1 Terriglobia bacterium
AAGTGCGCGCTCCCAGGCTCCGAGAAGCGCCAACCGCCTAAGTGAACAGCATTGGGGCTAAAGGCGGTCGCAATCGGCTTTCTGCGCGCTCCGAAGTTGCAGAGCGTCATAAACCATGCCGCCCGGCCAGTTTTCGCGCTCGGTCCTCGCGGTCGGCGGTGATGCCCTTAAGAATGTCATCGCCGTCAGGCAACTGGCCAGTGTGAACCAGGAATCGTCCTGCCCTCACCAGCGACGGGCGCGGCGTGGTTGGACTGAGGACCAAACCCTCCGCCCGCTCGGCCACTTCCAGCCATGCCGGCGCGCAGTCCGAGCCGTTCCCTCAGGGGTTTGGGTATGACTATTCGCCCGGCCTTATCTACCTTCAGTTTCATACCATCCAGAATGGTACATACCATTGCTCCTGGCAAGATCGGTGGACGATTCACCGGTGCGGAACCAATGTTCGAGTGGGATCAGAACAACACTTTAGGCTACGTCTGGTGTAGACTCGGCAGCCTGGGGAACCCAAGCATGTATCGTGGCTTGGCTGGAGGAAGGGCTAAGATGACGCTGATCGGAATCGGCCTCGGGGTGTTCCTGTGGCTTCTGCTGCGAGTGGCGTTTGGGATTTACACCGTAGACCAGAACGAACGGGCCGTAAAGACAGTGTTCGGGCGGGCGCAACGCCTGCCTGGAGGTGGAACGACACTAGACGATCCCATCGCCGAGTATTTGCGTGAAGAGGAGCGCCCGCGCTACTCCTATCCTCAGGTCAGGGTGATCCCGCCGGGCGGCCCGTATTTCAAAATGCCGTGGGAGAAGATCTACAAGGTGGACATCGCCACTACCATCGTGAACATGGCCTTGGACCCGGAAAGCCCGGATGCCAACAGCGGCGGGGCCAAGCTCGAAGCGGTGACCAAAGACCAGCTCAACACCGGGCTGACGGGCCAAATCCGCTATCGGGTCAGCGAGAATAACCTCTACGCCTTCCTGTTCGGAATCAAGGGCCCCTTCGTCCACGTCATGGCCTATTTCGTTTCCGTGCTCCGACAAAGGATTGCCAATTTCGAGGCCAAGCCTGTGGTCCTGGCAGGGGCGGCGGGAGTCGAGGCGGTGCCCGCGGTGGCGGAACTGCAGGGCAGCGAGATGACTGGTATTTCGATCAATGATCTGCGCAAGAACCTGGGCGACCTGAATGACTATATGGACCAGGAATGCCGCTCGACGGCGGCCCGCTACGGCGTGGTTCTGGATGCCTCTCTGATCACCGGAATTGACCCGCCGGCGGAAGTGGAATCGGCGCTCGCGGCCATCAACACCGCGCACAACGAGGTCTCCAGCGACATCAGCCTGGCGCAGGCGGCGGCCGATCAGAAAATTGTGCAGTCCAGGCGGGCCGTCGAGATCGAAACGCTGAGGGCGCAGGCGGAGGTGGAACCGCTCAAGTTGCTGGCGGCGGAGCTGGGCGCGCTGCATAAAGCTGGCCCCAGCGTTCTGGATGCTTACCTGCGGAACGTCAGGCTGCGATTGTACGAAAAGGCCCAGGCCATCTACCTGGAGACGCGGCGATAAACATGCAAATCTTCAGCACGGCTTTCATCACCGTCATCGTTTTGATCATCGGATTACCCGTGGTGCTGCGGCTGGCTCGGGCGTTTGGCCTGTATGCCATCGTGAACGAGCGGACCTGCCAGGTCTACACGCTCTTCGGCAAGGTGGTGAAAGTGCTGGACGAGCCCGGCCTGCACCTGCTGCCGTTGGAAATCGGGCCGGCGGCCTTTATCATCAACCTGCTCGGCAAGCGCTATGTCCTCGACCTGCGGCTCGACCAGGAGTACCGGCGGAGCGAAGGCGTCAACTCCGAGGAGGGCGCTCCGATGGGAATCGGTATCTGGTACGAGATGTGGATCACCGACCCGGTCGCCTACATATTCAAAAACACCGATCCGCGCGGATCGTTGCGCGCCAATGTCAGCAATGCCACGGTACGATGTTTGAGCAACATGCCCCTGGCGGAGATGCTCGAGACGCGGCACAAGATGAGCCAGACCGTGCGCGCCGAGGTGTCCAACCAATCGCAGGCCTGGGGCTATCAGTTGGGATCGGTCTACATCCGCAAGGTGCACTTCCGCGATGCCGGCATGGTCCGTCAGATTGAGGGGAAGGTGGTCAACCGCCTGCGACAGGTGACCTCGGCCATCAAGCAGGCCGGCGCCAACCAGGTGAGCGTGATCACCAGCTCGGCCGAACGAGAGGCCTCGATTGAGTTTGCCAAGGCCACCGCCATTCGGCCAAGTACGTTAGGGAAGGCCCTGCGGGAGATCGCCCAGGAGCCGGCCGTCTCAAACGCGCTCTTCGAGATTCTGGAAACTCAGAAACTCCTGGACAGCCACGGGCGGCTGACGCTGCTGGCCGCGGGTCCGCGCAATCGCGTACTGGCGGATTTACTGGCTGCTGAAACCGCCAGAGGCGAAGCTTCGAAGCGGGGTGGCTAGATCGCAACCGCGGGATCGGCTCCAGTTCCTTGAATGCCAATGAGAAAATGAGAAGATGACAAGATGACAAAGTGACAAGATGACAAGATAAGAAGATGTGAAGGTGGTGCTAGAATCGCGGACTATGCCGTCCACACGCCGCCGTTTCCTGGCCGGCCTCACGGCCGCCTCCTACGCGCGCATCCTCGGCGCGAACGACCGGGTCCAGGTGGGGTTCATTGGCTACGGGCTGATCGGCGCGCAGCACGTTTACGACTTTAAGAAACAGCCCGACGTGGACATGGCCGCGATGTCCGATGTCTACCAGCCGCGGCTCGACGAGGGCATTGCCGCCTGCGGCGGACGCGCCGAGGGCTATCGCGACTTCCGCCGATTGCTCGAGAACAAGCAGCTCCAGGCCGTGGTGGTCTCGACCCCCGACCATTGGCATGCGCTGATGACCATGCTGGCCTGCCAGGCGGGCAAGGACGTCTACGTCGAGAAGCCGCTGACGCTGTTCATTGACGAAGGCAAATGGATGCTGAAGGCCGCGCGGCGGTACAACCGCGTGGTCCAGGTGGGCACGCAGCAGCGCAGCGGCCGGCACTATCAGAAGGCCCGCGACCTGCTGCGCAACGGCTACCTGGGCAAGGTCCACAGCGTCCGCATGACCGCTTCCCGCAACATCATGCCGGGCTTCGGCGCGGCCGCCGATACTCCGGCGCCGCCGGACTTCGACTACGAAATGTGGCTCGGCCCGGCGCCGTCGCGCCCTCACAATCCGCGGCGCGGCCTCTACCACTTTCGCTGGTTCTGGGACTACTCCGGCGGCCAAATGACCAACCTGGCCGCGCACTCCATTGACATCGTGCACTGGGTGACGGACGTGGCCGGGCCCACCGCGGTCAGCTCCAGCGGCGGCCGATTCGTGATCGAAGACAACGGCGAGACGCCGGACACCCAGGATGCGCTCTTCGAGTATCCGGGCTTCACCACCGTGTGGTCCCATCGCGAAGGCTCGACGGGCCACCGCCCGGCGCCGGGCCTCGAATTTCTGGGCTCCAAAGGCTACTTGAAGCTGGATCGCTCCGGTTTCGAGGTTGTGCCGGACCTGAAGGTTGATCCCACTACCTTGATTCCAGCGTTCCAGGGCCAACCCGGAGGCGGGCCTGTGCGGTCGGCGGTGAAGCCGGAAGCCTGGGTGCCGGCGCTGAAGGAAGCCGGCTCCTCGGCCGAGCAGTTCGATTTGCACGTGCGCAATTTCCTGGATTGCATAAAGTCACGCCGGGAGCCGATTTCCGGCCTGGAGAGCGGGCATCGCGTGGCCACCGCCTGTCACCTGGCAAACATCTCGCTGCGCACCGCACGCAAGGTCCGGTGGGACGCGCTAAAGGAAACGATCATCGGCGACCGCGAGGCGGCGGGCCATCAGTCGCGGCCTTATCGGAAACCTTGGGACGCGGTGTTGCGGAGCTTCAACGCATGACACGGCGACAGTTTCTCACGACAGTGGCGGCCGCGACGCCGATGGCTGCACGCGCGCAGTCGGGCGCGCGCTCGGCGATGGGCGTGGCCGCAACCGCGCTGGCTCTCCGCGGAGTCAAGGACACGCTGCAGCATATCGAGTACTGTCACTCGCTCGGCGCCGGCGGCGTCCAGGCCGGCCTGACATCGCTCGAACCCGCCGACGTCCGGCGCGTGCGCGAGCGCCTCGAGCAATTGGGCATGTTTTACGAGGGCGCCGCCGGGCTGCCCAGGGACGACGGCGCGCGCTTCGAGCGGGCCATGGCCGCCGCCAAAGACGCCGGCGCGATCTGCATGCGCGTGGTGTGCCTGGGCGGCCGCCGCTACGAGACGTTCAACACCCTCGAGGACTGGAAAAAATTCGTCGCCGACTCGCACGCCGCCCTCGGCCGCGCCGCGCGCATCGCCGACAAGGTCCGCCTGCCCCTGGCCCTCGAGAACCACAAGGACTGGACGCTCGAAGAAATGCTGCCGATCATCCAGCAGTACGGCGGCGACTACTTCGGCGTGTGCCTGGACACCGGCAACAATATGGCCTTGCTCGACGATCCGATGGAGTTCGTGCGCCAGTTGGCGCCCTATGCCATTTCGACGCACATCAAGGACATGGGCGTGGAAGAGTCCCCCGATGGCTTCCTGCTCAGCGAAGTGGTGTTCGGCGATGGCCTGCTGGACATTCCGGGAATGGTCCGGACCATCGCCGCGGCGCGCCCCAAGACGAAGTTCACGCTGGAGATGATTACCCGCAACCCGCTTTCCATCCCCTGTCTGACCGAAAAATACTGGGCCACATTCACGGAGCGAAACGGCAAATACCTGGCGCGGATGCTGGCGCTGGTGCGCCGAAGCAAGTCCCCGGCGCCGCTGCCGCGCACCTCGGGCCTGGAGCGCGACGCGCAGGCTCGCCTGGAAGAAGACAACGTCAGGAAATGCCTGGTGTGGGCGCGCGACCGCCTGGGATTGGTGTTGTAGCTGCTCCGGCCACGTGGCGGCAAAGCCGCCGGTTACGGTTCTCCCTACCCCTATCCAGAAGTTCGTCGCCTATTCGGCCGGCAGGGCGTCGGCCATCTGCGGACCATGTTTCGTGTCTTTCGCACCTTTCGTGGTTACTGTATGTGCTTTGTAGTATAATCAGCTACAAATGGCAGTACAGAGTCGTCGTCGAAAAAAGGCCCTCCGGCCTTATCAGCAGGTTTTGTTCCAGGGCCGCCTGCCGGTGGTGGACTACCGGGCGGTCATGCAACTGGCCAGACAGGAGCAGCAGCACACCATGCGGAAGGTGACCGCGGCGGAGATTGTCCGGCGTGCGGTGCGAGAGTATGTGAACCGTCGCGCGGACAGGGGACCCGCCCGGTCCGCGGATGGCGCCGCGGAACAGGGCTTGGAGCAGCAATGGTTGCGGGAGCACGGCCCGGAGTTCGCGGGGCAGTGGGTGGCGCTCGATGGATCGCGGCTGCTCAGCCACGGGAGGGATGCCCGCGCCGTTTACGAATCCGCCCGCGCATCCGGGGTTGCCCTGCCGCTGGTTGTCCGCGTGGGAAAGCGGGACGAACCGCCATTCGCCGGCTGGTAAGAAATGGCGCACTCGCTCCGCTTTTCTCGCCTCCACGACTACGGCCGGGCGGGCTCCGGCATCACCGTTCCCGCCGTCCTGACCTGGCTTGAAACCAGCGTCAGGTTGCTCGCCAAGGTTGACACCGGAGCAGACCTCTGCATTTTTCAGCGGGCGCACGGCGAAGCGTTGGGGCTGGACATCGAAACCGGGACACGCCTGCGGGTGGGTACGGTCACCGGCTCATTCATCGCCTACGGTCACCGGCTTTTTTTGTCGGTCCTGGAATATCGCTTTGACTCCGTTGTCTACTTTGCGGCCGAAGAGAGTTTTACCAGGAACGTGTTGGGCCGCAAAGGCTGGCTCCAGAATCTTCGGCTCGGGCTTGTGGACCACGACGGCAGGCTCTACGTCAGCTCTTATGACGACAGCCGTTATGACGGCTGAGCGATCCCGGGCGGCCGGTGACCGGGTCGGCGATCACGCTCACGCACGAGGCGTCAACACCCGCGCCCGCTGGTCCACCTGCCGGTTTGGCGAGTCCGCTCTTCATTGCCGCACCGTTCCAAGCCAAGTGGAGGCTGGTTTAGCGCGCTAGATAGCAAGATGAAAAAAATGCCTTGACAAAGATTCCAATACGTGGGACTATGAAATTCTTAGGATGATTCCGGATAAGAAACACGGGAGGAGCGGGCGGCACCGGTTGTTTTCCCGCGCCAGAACCCCGCCGTTGTTAGCGGAAAGGCCCACAAACGGAAATATCTAACTGGCGCAAAATCAGTCATTTACGGTTTCCGTGCCGCTGTTAGCGGAAAAGTTGGCTAACACTTATCTGCTTGAGCCGGAACAAGTTAGGTCCTAAAAAACACATAGAGTTGTTAGCAGGAAACCCGCCCTGGCAGGGATGCCGGAAAAGAAGCCATTGGACTTATACGCGGCTCCGCCGCTCTGTCTTCTCTGTGGCGCGCTTCTTAATTCCTTGACTCGAAAAAGTTGACGCGGCTATCATCGGGACCGCGGAGGGGGCTGCCTTGTCTTTTCGATTTTCCCCACTTTCGGTCCGCCGTCCGGGTCACGCCTTCGGGTTTCTCGCCATCCTCGCGCTGGTTTCCTTATTGGTCATGCCGGGGCGTTCTCAGGGGCCGACCCAAGCCCAGGCACAGCCGGACAAGCCCAAAGAGACCGAGGAGGGGATTCCGATAACCAGCGCGCTGGTGGTCGAGAAGTGCGGCATGTGCCACAAGAAGGACGAAAAGGGGAACCTCACCCGCATCTCCTGGGAGCGCACAACTCCGGAAGGCTGGCAGCAGTCCATCAAGCGAATGGTTCGCCTGAACGGCCTCAGCATTTCTCCTGAGCATGCGCGCGAGATTGTCAAGTATCTGAGCAACCACCACGGCCTGGCCCCGGAAGAGGCGAAGCCCGCCATGTACATCGCCGAGCGCCGGATGATTGACGAGTCGCTGCCGAATGATCAAATTCGCGATGCCTGCGCGAACTGCCATCCTTACGGCCGTGCCATGTCGTGGCGGCGCTCTCGCGAGGAGTGGGACTTGCTGGTGAATATGCATCTCGGCTACTTCCCGGTGGCCGAGTTCACCGCGTTCCGGCGCTGGCCTCCGCCGGCCAACGCCCCGCCGCCGGCGCCGGGCGCCGATACACGCGACCCGGTTGTGCGGGCGACGGAGTTCATTGCCAAGGCGTTTCCATTGCATACGTCGGAGTGGGCGGCCTGGCGCGCCGGCATGCGCGCGCCGAAGCTTTCCGGGCGCTGGCTGGTTTCCGGCACGCAGTCGGGCCGCGGTCCCATCTACGGCGAGATGTTTATCGAACCGGCGGGCAACCCCGACCGAACGATCCGGGCCGCCGGCGGCCAGCCCGGATCTCACGCTCCGGGCAGCGGCGTGGACGAGTTCACTACCAGCATCAACCTGCTTTACGTGAAAGACGGGACCCGCTCGTCGCGGGCGGGCCGCGCCATCATCTACACCGGCTACGCCTGGCGCGGCCGTTCGGAAAGCAAGGACGCAGCCGACCCCAAAGAGGTCCGCGAAGTCATGATGGTTTCCCGCGACCAGGGCCAGATCGAAGGGCGCTGGTTCTGGGGCGGCTATGACGAGTTTGGAATGGATTTCACCTTGCGCCGCGCCGGCAGCGAAACCACGGTCCTGGGTCTGGACCGCACGGCGCTCAGGACAGGGGTGGCCGGCGAGCCGGTGCGAATCTACGGCGACAACTTCCCGGACGACCTGGCCGCCGGCGACTTTGATTTCGGGTCGGGCATCACCGTGAAGCGGGTCGTCAACAAGGCGCGGAACCTGGTTACGGTGGAAGTGGATGTCGCCCAGGATGCCATCCTGGGCAAGCGCGACGTGGCGGTGCGCCGCTCTGTCTCCACCGGCGCTTTCGCCGTCTTCGACAAAGTGGACTACCTGAAGGTCAGCCCGGAAGCCGCGCTCGCTCGACTCGGAGGCGCAACGCACCCGAAAGGCTTCCAGCAATTCGAGGCTATCGGGTACAACCACGGCCCCGACAAAAAGAAGAATACTCACGATGACGTCAACCTGGGACCGGTGGACGTGGAGTGGTCGCTCGAGGAGTTTCTGGCCGTATTCGGGGACGATGACAAGGACTTCGTCGGCACGCTCAGTCCCAGCGGCCTGTTCACGCCCGCCGCGGAAGGTCCGAACCCCAAGCGCAAGTTTCAGCGCAACAACTATGGTGACGTGTGGGTGGTGGCGACGTACAAGCCGAAAGAGGGCGAGGTGGCCCAGCCCGTCACCGGCCTCGGGCCGGCGAAAGACTCCAAGCCCGTCACCGGCCGCGGGCACCTGGTGGTCACCATCCCGCTCTACCTCCGCTGGGACCAGCCCGAGGTGAATCCATGAACGCCGCCACCGCCGGCGCTTTCGCGCCGTCCGCCGCCTATCGGTTGGGCCGCTTTCATCCCTTTCGGGGAGGCAACAGGGAATTCCTGTACCTGGTTCCCGCCGGGGCCATTTTCGAGCCGGGCGCCGCCGCCGCCGCCGTGATGCGGCAGCTCCAGCCGCCGCCGCCCGGAGCGTTACGCTCCGGGGGGCCGGCCGCGGACGCGCGTCCTGCGCCGCCGGGTGAGCGAACGCGAGAGCAGTTGCTGGCCGAGCTCACAACGCAGGGTTACGCGGCAGACGCCATCGAAGAAGCGATTGACGAGCTCTACGCAGTGCGCGCCATTACCAGCGGCAATCAGCCCGTCGAGCCGGCGCAGAAGGCGCCCGTTCCTTTCCCGCTTCAGAACCTGGTGATCAACGTCACCAACCTCTGCAACCTGTCCTGCAAGTACTGCTATGAATTCGGCGAGGATCGCGTGGCCGACATGGAGGGCAAGACCAGCCTGATGAGCGAGGAGACGGCCCAGGGTTCGGTGGATTACTTGCTGGCGAACTCCGAGGGGCGGCGGGCGGTCCATCTCACTTTTTTCGGCGGCGAAACGCTGATGAACTTCAAGGTGGTTCGCTCCACCATCGAGTACGCCCGCCGCCGCGCGCAGGAAGCCGGCAAGTCCATTGACTTCAGCCTGACCACCAACGCCACCCTGCTCACGCCCAAGGTCATCGAATTCCTGGCCGAGAACGACGTCGGCGTCACCATCAGCATTGACGGGCCCAAGGAAATGCAGGACCGCTTCCGCGTGTTCCACAACGGCAAAGGCACTTACGAGGTGATCGAGCCGAAGATTCGCGAGCTGCTGGAAAAACATAAATCGCGCCCCATCGCCGCCCGGGTCACCCTCACCTCGCAGGTCGTGGACGTGCTCAAGATCTACCGGCACTTGACGCAGGATCTGGGATTCAGCGAGGTAGGGTTCGCGCCGGTGACCACGTCGCCGGTTCGGCTCTACGCCATTGGCGGGGGCGGGCTCGATGTCGTCCTGTCGCAGTTCACCAGGCTCGCGCAAGAGTACCTGGAATATGCTTTGCGCGGCGAGCACCACGGCTTCTCGAATGTCAGTGACACCCTGCTGGAGCTGCACACCGGCATCAGCAAGGCCTACCCGTGCGGCGCGGGGCTGGGGTTGCTGGGCGTAAGCCCCTCGGGCAACCTGGCGCCCTGCCATCGGTTTGTTGATTCCGACAAGCACCAGCTCGGACACATCTCCACCGGCGTGGATTCGGAAAAGCAGGCCGATTTTCTCGAACGCGGCCACATCAGCCGGAAGCCGGAATGCCACACCTGCTTTGCGCTCCCGATCTGTTCCGGCGGCTGCTACCACGAGGCCTACGTCCGTTACGGCGATACCGGCCACGCCAACCTGCATTACTGTGACTGGATTCGCGGCTGGACCGACGTCTGCCTCCACGTCTACGGCGAGATCGCCGCGCGCAATCCGAAGTTTCTCAGCCATTTCGACGAAAGGAAGCCCCAATGAAACACCTGCGGGCCGTCAACCAGAAAGCGCTACGGGTCGAGGAATATTTCGCTTCCGAAAAAGACGACATCTTCGCGCTCCAGCAGGGAGGCCCGGCGCAGCGGCCGCACATTCCGCTGGGATGTTCGCTGTTCTTTGCGCCCGGCTGGGAAGTGGACTCGGCCGGCGGCACCGCGGGCCTCTGCCAGCCCGTCGAGCGCGACCTGTACGACTGTTACATCGGTTGCGCCTGGCCGGCACAGGTGCCGGACCATTTGAACAATTATCCCGATTGGGCCAGCAAGTGCGCCAGCGCGGTTCAGGACTGGCGCAAGATTGACCTGGTGTTTCCGTAGATCATTCCCCATGCGTCCCTACAAGCTCCTGACACTGCTCGCCGCCTTCGTTCTTGTCGCGCTTGCCGCCGCCGGCGCCTTCGCGCCGCCCGCCGCGCAAAAACCCGCCCCCAAGCCGGCAACTGGGAGCGTAGGCTCCGGGTCGCCCGCCACGCTCATTTATGCCGGCGCGTTGCCGGGACAGGTCCTGGTGATTGACGAGGCCCAGGAAAAGGTCATTGACAAAATCCCGCTCCAGACCGGTATCGCCAGGGACATCCAGCTTTCGTTCGACCGGAAGAAGCTGTACGTTCACACCAATCGGAACAACGGCATCGAGGTCATTGACCTGGCGACGCGAAAGATCATCAATCAATTCACCCTCAACGACGGGAACCGCAGCGTGCGTTTCCGCGGCCTGGCGATAGATCCCCAGGACCGCTTCATCTACGCGACGGTGACGGTCGCCATCAAGCAGATTGACCGTTTCGATTTCGAAAAGCCGAAGTTTGCCGTGATTGACCTGGCCCAGAAAAAGATCACGCGGACCGTGGATGTTCCCAAGGAAGAAGACCGGCCGGCGGGCCTTCGTGGCAACTATCGCGTCTCCCCGGACGGCAAGTTCCTCTATGTCTTCGGCGAGAACGTGCAGATTTTCGACACCACCGAGTTCAAGCTGGTGGAGAAGATTGAGTTCTCGAAGCCCCTTTACCCCGGCATGGAGGCGATCCGGGTGGGATTGCGCGATGACCCCTATGACGAGCCAGGTATCGTAACTTCTGTCTTCAACACCACCGACCCGGTCGTCCATCGCTCCATTTTCGGGATCGGCCGGGTGGACCTCACCCGAAGGACCTTCGATTTCACCCCCATCGGTCCGTCGGCGTCCGGGATGGGGGACCTGCGTTTGACGCCCGACCGCAAGACCGGATATACGGTCGCCTATCTCGGCAGTGGCGGCGACCGGCGGACCGAGTTCTGGGTGTTCGACATGGCCACCCGCAAGGTCGTCAACAAGATCGAATTCGGCGGCCCGATTAATTTTCGATTCTCCGTCTCCGGCAGCGGCAAGCAGATCTACATCTATGGTTCCGCGCCGACGATCGAGATATACGACGCCGCGACGCTCAAGCCGCGCAAGGTCATCGAGATCAATGCCGACCTGACGACCGGGATGGTGATCGTGCCCCCCCGGCCTGCCACCTAGCTGTAGCACGGGCATTCCTGCCTGTGCCCTGTTTTCAACACCGGCAGGAATGCCTGTGCTACTCGGATAACAACGGTGCCGGAAGCGCCTCCCCATTCACACACCCTCCTGCTGGCACAGTACCGCCGCGCCCTGGCGTACATCTCGCCCTATCGCGGAAGACTGGCGATTGTTGGCGCCGTCAGTTTGTTCTCCACGCTGCTCGGCCTGACCCAGCCTTATATCTCCAAGCTGCTGATTGACGAAGCGTTGCTGCGGCGCGACCGCGAGGCGCTGTTGCTGGTGGCCGGACTGATGGTGGCGGTCACCGTACTGGGCTTCGCGCTGAATATTCTTTCGAGCTACCGCTACGTCAAAGTGTCGGCCGGCGTGCTTTTTGACATGCGGCTGGCGGTCTACCGGCGCCTGCAGGAGTTATCGCCGCGCTTCTATTCGCGCGCCCGGCTGGGCGACATCGTCTCGCGCATCAATAACGACATCGCCGAAGTGCAGCGCATCTCGGCCGACGCGATCCTCTCGCTGCTGTCCAACATCGTTTTCCTGGCCGGCAGCGTGGCCATCATGCTCTGGCTGAACTGGCGGCTGTTTCTGCTCAGCATCGTTTTTCTGCCGCTCAGCGTGGTCTCCCTGCGGCACTACCAGCGCCGCCTCACGGGACAGGTCCGGGACCTGCGCGAGCGCAGCGCCGACATCGGCAGCTTCCTGATTGAGAGCCTGATGGGCATGCGCCTGGTGGTCACCTCCAACGCGCAGGCGCATGAAGTGCGCCGTTTCCAAACCGGCAACCTCCGCTTCATCGAGTCCCTGCTCGGCATGCAGTTGACTTCTTACATGGCCGGCGCGCTGCCGGGAACGGTGCTCACGCTTTCCACGGCAGTGCTGTTTCTCTATGGAGGCCACCTGGTTATCGCCGGGCAGATGACCATTGGCGCGCTGGTGGCTTTCCTGGCCTACCACCTGCGGCTGCTCGCGCCGGTGCAGAACCTGCTTGGCCTCTACACCAACCTGGTGACCGGAGGCGTTTCGCTGGCCCGCGTCTTCGAGCTTCTCGATACGCCGGTGGAAGTGGTCGAGCGGCCGGACGCCCGGCCGCTGGCGGAGGTTCGCGGAGAAATCGAATTCGAAAATGTGACCGTCCGCTATGGCCGGGAAACAGCCGTCCTCGACGCGGTCTCATTTCGCGTGCCCGCCGGCGGCATCTGCGCTCTGGTGGGCCCGAGCGGCGTGGGGAAATCAACCATTGCGGACCTGATCCTGCGGCTCTGCGATCCCGATTCGGGCACGGTACGCCTGGACGGACAAGACCTGCGCGACGTGCGTCTCGCCGATCTGCGGGGCGCCATCGCGCTGGTGGACCAGGCGCCCTGTCTCTTCCACGCCAGTATCCGGGAAAACATCGCCTACGGAAATCCCGAGGCGGCGCGGGAGGAGATTATCGCGGCAGCGCGCGCGGCGGCCATCCACGATTTCATCGCCGAGCTGCCGGACGGCTACGACACCCTGGTCGGCGAGCGCGGGCTGACGCTTTCGGCGGGAGAGCGGCAGCGCATCGCCATTGCCCGTGCCCTGCTGCGCCGCCCGCCCGTCCTGGTGCTCGACGAGCCCAGCGCGGCCCTCGACGCGGCCACGGAAAAAAGCCTCTCTGCGGCCCTCGCCGAGTTGATGCGCGGGCGAACCGCGATCGTGATCACGCACCGGCCCGCTTTGATCGAGATTGCGGACTACGTCGTGGTCCTCGACGGCGGCAAGGTTTCGTCGGCGGAGGGAAGAAAGGCCGCGGCCACGGCGGATCATGTATGACGGCGCGCGAGCCTTTGGCGGGCTTCAGCGGGCGAGGCGTCCGGGTGGCGGTGATTGATAGCGGCGTCAACCCGGCCCATCCCCACGTGATGGGCGTGGCCGGCGGCGTGGCCATCAGCGCCCAGGGCGAAACGGAGGCTTATCTCGACTATCTCGGCCACGGCACCGCCGTGACCGCAGCCATCCGCGAGAAGGCCCCGGAGGCGCTGCTCTACGCAGTGAAAGTGTTTGATCGCGCGCTTTCCACCAACATGGAGACCATTATCCGCGCCCTGGAGTGGTGTATCGCGAACCAGATGCAGATTATCAATCTGAGCCTGGGCACGGGGAACCCGTCGCACCGCCAGCGTTTCGAGCGGCTTCTCGATCGTGCCACCGAATCCGGCGCGGTGTTGGTCGCCGCCACGGAGGATTCAGGCACGCCCGTGCTGCCGGGCTGCCTTCCCCCGGCAATCGCGGTGGGGCTGGACTGGGAGTGCCCTCGCGAATCTTACCGATGTGCGCTGATCGGCCCCCGGCCAACTTTCTTCGCCTCGGGCTACCCGCGTTCGCTTCCGGGCGTGCCGCGCGAACGCAACCTGCACGGCATCAGCTTCGCGGTGGCCAACATGGCCGGTTTCGCCGCGCGCGCCCGCCAGGCTTGCCCCGGCGGTTCGCCCGACAACCTGCGCCAATTCCTGATCGAGAACGCGACGGACGCTGCTCCCCACGGCAACACCCTCCCGCCGGCCACCCATTCGTGACCACAGCCATCCCCCGGACGCCACGCCCGAGGGAACCTGATTCGGCGTTCAGAATCATGATTGTTTGAACGGCAACACCCGAACCCTTCGCGCACCCATCGGTCCAGGTCCTGGACGGCGCGTTTTTCCAGGGTAACGGCGCAGCACCATGACCCGAGTACGACATTTCGTACTACCAGCGGGCAATCCCGGCGAAGCTCCGCCGGGAGGTTGGCGCGGGAAGGGAAGAGGCAGCTGGAAAAGGAGCTGGCAACCTGGGATTGGCTGTCGGCGGCGATCCCGGGGTTTGTTGACACAAATATGTTTTTGTGACAGGCTTTTCCCATGAGGACCACCATCGAGGTTCCGGAGGCGATGTTCCGCCAGATGAAATCCCTGGCCGCCCGGAAGGGCACAAGCATGAAGGAGTTCGTGCTGAGGGCGATCGAAAAGGAAGTCTCCAAGGAGCGTCAGGGCGAGACGCGGCGGGTCTCCGTAAAGCTGCCACTGGTCCGCTCCAGCCATCCGGGCGCGCTCCGATCGATGACGAATGCTGAGATCGAAGACCTGCTTGACTGACGTCAATGTCTGGGTCGCATTAGCGACCGAACGTCACGAACACCACGCGGCCGCTCGAGAGTGGTTTCTCTCTTTGGGAGAAGAAGGCGCCGCGTTCTGCCGGGTGACCCAGATGGGCTTCCTGCGTCTGCTGACCAGTCCGGCCGTGATGGGGGATGAGGTATTAACGCCGCTCAATGCCTGGCGGCGGTACAAGGACCTTCGCCGTGACTGGCGGGTGACCTTCGCCGGCGAGCCGGCTGGTATGGAACCGGCTTGGATTGCTCTAATGGGTGTGGCGCGGACAGCAAGCTCCTGGACGGATGCGTACCTGGCGGCCTTCGCCCTCGGCCATGGTTACACCCTGGCATCGTTCGACCGAGGCTTCGGCCGTTGGAAAAACCTTCGGTTCACGCCGCTGGATGCCTCGGCGCGAGAGTGAGCGTCCGCCCCGAAAGGGGCCAGGAGCAGGCCCGCCGAATAGCTTTTTCCCGTAGAATAGGAGCCGATATGCGATGGAGCCTGATCTGGCTGTTGTGCCTTCCGCTGGCCGCGCAGGAATGGCCGCATTACGGCGGCGATCCCGGCGGGATGCGCTACTCGCCGCTGGCGCAGATCAACCCCGGCAACGTGGCCAAGCTGCGGGTGGCCTGGACCTACCGCACCGGCGAGATCAGCGACGGCAAAGACCTGCGCACGCGCAGTACGTTCGAAGCCACGCCGCTGGTGATTGATGGCGTGTTGTACGTCACCACGCCGTTCAACCGCCTGATCGCGCTCGATCCGGAGACCGGCAGGGAGCTTTGGGCTTTCGACCCAAAGCTGGACAAGGAACGCAGCTACAACCTGTTCATCAGCCGCGGGGCCGCTCACTGGACCGACGGCAAGCGGAAACGCCTGCTCTACGGGACGCTGGACGGCCGGCTGTTTTCGATTGACGCCGCCACCGGCCGGCCCGATCCCGCCTTCGGCCGTGGCGGATGGATTTCGCTGCGGGAGGGCGTGGCCGACCAGTTTCCCGATCGCAGCTACGGCATGACTTCGCCGCCGGTGCTTTACCGCAACCTGGTGATCTGCGGCTCGGCGGTGCCCGACGGCGAGCCGCTCGGCCCCAGCGGCGACGTGCGCGCCTTCGACGTGCTCACCGGCAAGCCGGCATGTCGTTTCCACGTCGTGCCGCGGCCCGGCGAGTTCGGCCACGATACGTGGCACGGCGATTCCTGGAAGGACCGTGGCGGCACGAACGCCTGGTCGCTGCTCAGCGTTGATCCGGAGCGGGGCATCGTCTTCCTGCCGCTCACCTCGCCGGCCACCGACTATTACGGTGGCGACCGGCCCGGCGCGAACCTGTTCGGCGACTCGTTGGTGGCGCTCGATGCCACAACCGGCAAACGCCTCTGGCACTTTCAGACGATCCATCACAACATCTGGGACTACGACTTGCCCGCTCAGCCCGGGCTGGTGACTGTGACCCGCGATGGCCGGCCCGTACCGGCCGTCGCGCAGATCACCAAGACGGGCTTCGTCTATCTGTTCGATCGTGTCAGCGGCCGGCCGCTGTTCGACATCGAGGAGCGGCCCGCGCCGAAAAGCGATGTGCCCGGCGAATACACCCACCC
>JBKKAI010000595.1:0-10354 GCA_046714815.1 Terriglobia bacterium
GCCTTATTGAGTCTCGCAGGTGACGGATGGGCGAGTCACCTGTGGGGCGGACCTCCTGGTCCGCAGCCGGCCTGTGGCCGGCTTTCGGCGCCGGGCGAGGATCGCCCGGCGCGGGTCAGGAGCCCCGCCCCCCAATGCATGCTGTCACCCTATTTCGCGAGACTCATTAATTGTCACTCTTTATCTGCTTGGCACTGGCGTCGGCTTGGAGCGTGCGCTCCGGGTTGCCGGCCAGCCCCAGCCTCTCGGCAGCGCCTTTCATGGCCTCGATGCAGAAGGCGATATGTTGGTCCAGGTCTACGCCGAGCTCGGCGGCGCCGTGGGTGATGTCGCCGCGATTCACGGAACGCGCGAAGGCCTTGTCTTTCATCTTTCTTCGCACCGAGGGAGGCTCGACCTCAAAAATACTCTTTCCGGGCTTGACCAGGGAGCAGGCGGTCAGGAATCCGGCCAGCTCATCACAGGCATAGAGCGCCTTGGCCATTCGAGTGTCGCGCGGCACGCCGGAATAATCGGCGTGGCCCAGTATGGCGCGGCGCATGTCCTCCGGGTAGCCCCGCTCGGCCAGGATTTGGGAGCCTTTGAAGGGATGGAGTTCCGGTGTTGGATATTGCTCGTAATCGAAGTCGTGGATGAGGCCGACCACTCCCCATCGCTCCTCGTCTTCGCCGAAGTGGCGGGCGTAGGCGCGCATGCAGGCCTCGACCGCCAGAGCGTGCTTGATCAGGCTCTCGCTCCGGGTGAACTCGCAGAGCAGGCCCCAGGCTTGGTCCCGGTCCATAGGCGGCACTGTACCATGGGCGTCACCTGGGCGAAAATACAAAAGCGATTGACAATGTTTCATGAAAGAGACAGAATCGCTGCGGCGATTTTTCTCGACGCACCGCTTTTGCTGATAACCGAAGCCTGCGTCCCTTCCACGGCTCCTTCGGCGCTCGCGCCGGAGCGCCCGGTGATTCGTTGCTCGCGTTGCCGCCTGGTGCAATACCGCACCTCGCAAAACCGCTGCCGCCGCTGTTATCTGCCGCTGGCCGTCCCGGTTGCCGCGCCACGGCCCGTCCCGCAGGTGCCGCTTCGCCCCAACGTCGCCACCGGCGTCAAAAGCTGGCGCCTCATGCGGGGGCTGACGCAAAAGGAGCTCGCGGTGGCTTCCCGCCTGCCGCGCACTTACATCTCCCGCATTGAAAACGGCCGCATCACGCCGGGACTGGTGACCCTGGAGCGCGTGGCTGGCGCGCTGGACGTCACTCTGCCGGTGCTGCTGGTTCCCTCGGCGAGTGGCGGCGGCAGCGGCCATGGCCATAGCAATGGCAACGGGAACGGCAACGGCCACCCGAGCGGCAATGGGAACGGCTACGGAAACAGGGGTGGCCACATGGCGCCGATCCAGACACACGGGGCCAACGGCAATGGCTTCCGCTCTGGGTTGCTTCAGACCGACGCCTGCCTGCGCGAAATCCTGCGCTACAGCGGCATTCTGAGCGGCGCTCAGCGGCGCCTGGTGTTGTTCCGTGTGCGGGAGCTGGTGTCTCCGCACCTGGTATAGTTGCCGTTAGTTGCCGTCAGGCCACCCGACAGGCCGCGACCCGGTTATCATTTAAGTAAACCGAGGCGGGCTGTGGACTGGCAGATTCTGTTACTTTCCGAGCCAGCCCACCGCGGCCAGCGGGTTTTCGGGCGCTGCGCTTGGGCCATTAAGTAGTTGATACTAATGTAATTATTGAAAACTACCGGGTGTGGCATCGGGAATGCCTTAGAAGACGCGACGCTTGTGCGACAACCCCGGCGTGTTGACTGCTTAGATACACTGGCGGTGTGACGCTACAAATAAGCGTTAAATGCCAAGGGCCGTGGTGTAAACTCCAGAGCCTATTCTTGTTTCAGATAGGAACAAGAGGGGGTTTGGAAATGCACAAGATTCTGGTAGCGGTTCTGATGGCCCTGGTGTTGACCCTGGCCCTGGTTGGCGTTAAGACCATCGCGCGAGGCGACTCGGCGAACCACCCGAAGACCATGATGGCCGACGGTGGAGCGCCGCCTGCGCCGATACCCTGGTAACAGGGCGCGCCAAAAAGAACGCTTGACTGGGACCGGGTCTGCTAGAATGGCGTGGTCCCGATGCCCAGCGTTCTACATGCCGTCTTAGGTGTGATCGTTGCCGCGTTGGCCCTGGGAGTTCTGGTGGCCAGCGTCGTCCGGGGGTGTGTTCGCCGCTACTTCTTCGTTAATCTTTCCGTAGCGGTGCTGCTTCTGTGCGATGCCATGCGGTGGATCGCGCTGTACCAGTACGGGTTCAGCTCGAAACAGTATTTCTCCGTCTTCTATCTGACCGACGCGTTGCTGGTGGCTTCGACCTACCTGTTGATCCTGAGCTTCTTCGATGTGATCTTCGGGCGGACCGCGCTCGGTTCGCAGGTGCGAATGGCCCTGGCCTTCTTCGTCATCCTGGTGGCCGCGGTTTCCTACGCGATGATCTCGCGCTCGCTTTCGCCGCACTTTTACTCCCGCCTGATGCTGGAATTCCTGCAGAACATGTATTTTGCCGCCGTCCTGCTGACGGTGCTGCTGTGGATCTCGTTCAACTTTCTGCGCGTGGAAGACCGCCAGATGGGCCTGCTGATCGCCGGGCTGGGACTGGGGTTCAGCGTGTTGGCGGCCAACTACGCCATCCAGACCCTGATGCCCCGGGACGTCTACAAGGACTTCGGATCTTTGCTGCGCCACGTGCCGCCGTTTGCTACAATCCTGAAACTGGGTCTGTGGTGTTACGCAGTGTCATTCGTGGCTGAGCCTGTAGCGATCGAACAGCGGCAGGCTGTCGTGATTCGAAGGCACGCCGAGGGGACGGCATAACGTGATCAACTTCGCCAGCGTCTTCATCCTGTGCTTTTCGGTGGGAGCCCTGCTCTACTGGGCGCGGCACACCTGCCTGGCGATCCTGCGCACCGGCCGCAGCCCGGAAGAGGCGACGCGCGTCGCGGAGGCCAACCGCCTGGAGTTCCAGAGCATCCGCCGGGCGCTGGAGTCGAGCGCCGATGTCGCTTCCTACGACCGGATGCGGGAATCCCTGCGCCACGATTTCCTGGCCCTCACCTACCTTCTGCGCTATGCCGCCACTCTGCACGTCGGCAGATTCACTGGTGAAGAGCGCCTGCTGGTGGTGGACTTCCACCTGATGCGGGCCTTCTACAAGCTCGCGCAGCCGTTTTCTCCCCGCGCTTCCCGCTATGCGCTGCTGGAGATGTCCGACATCCTGGAGTACTTCGCCGCGGTGATGAACCGCCGGATGGCCGCCTTCTCGGCGAAGATGCTCGAAGCCTGAGAAAGTTCCAAAGCCAAGCTTCAAGTTTCCAGTTTGTGGCCGTGGGGATTGGTGCGTGGACTGCGCTAGAATGAACGGCGGATGAAGCCGGTGTTGCCGGTCAGCGATCTGGTGCGCACGGGTCTGGTGTGCGCGGGTCTGGCGTGCGCGCTGGACGCGGCCGCGCAGAAGCCCGTAGCGGTGGGCCGGATTTCCGGCGGCGACCTGCGCATCAGCGGCCGGATGGAACTGGCGCCGGACGGAAGCGCCCTGCTGTTCAGCGGCGCGGAAGTGGAAGTCCGCGTGGGGACAGCGCGCCTGGGGCTCGACGCGGGCGAGGCCCGCTTCTGCGCGCCGCTCAAAGTCACGGTGCTGAAGGGCTCGGAAGGCGACGGGCCGATCCTGTTTGCGATAGATGGAGGCAGTGTTGGCGGCAGCGACAGCGCCGGCGCCGCCACGGGTTCGATCGAGTTGCAGGATGCCGGCACGGCGGCCCACACCGTGCAGACTCCGTTCTTTGCTGTTGTCGCCGCACCCAGCCTGCCGGCCTCTTCGCGCCGGGTTTCCATCCGCGTTGCCCTGAGCGGCGATACCTGCGTCGCCGCGATTGCCGGCAGCTTCCGCGTGCGCGAACACCTGGGGCCGGCCGAGATGCTGATTCCCCCCGGGAAAGCGATGCTGGTGCCGGCGGCGGGAGTGGACAAGGCATCGCCGGTGGACCTCGCCGCCTGTTCCTGCGGCGCACCCGCGGCGCTGGTCGCGCCGCAAATCCCGGAATCGGCGCTCGGTTCCACGGGTCTGGAAACCAAGACGACTGTCGCCGCCGCGCCGCTGGTCTTTCAAGCCGACCCGCGCGTGGCCACCCGAAGGGCAGCGAGCAATGAAGGGCAGAGACCGCCGGCGCCCGAGCCGCAAGTGACCCTACCGGTGGTGACCGCGGGCCCGCCGGCCGGGGAAACAGATACTGGGCCGAAACCAGTCGCCACGCCGCCCGCTCCGCAACCTGACAGGTCCGGCCGCGGTTTTGGCGCGAAGCTCAAGCGCTTCTTCCGCGCTCTATTGGGAATGAAAAAGTAGCGTTACCGCTTCACCCAGATGGGCGACGACCAGGCGACCTGGTCATCCACCTGTAAGACCCGCACATAGTAGTAGCTCTCGCCGGGCGACGGCTGGGTATCGGCGAAGGTGAAGCTGATTTCCGGCTCGAGCGGCTGGCGGGTGTGCAGGAAGGTATTGTTCTTGATGATGTCAATCTGGCGGATGGGCGCTGTGCCGATCACCTTCACCCACAGCTTGAAATCACCCGGCGCGGCCACGATGTCTCCTTGCAGGTACTCCCGGCCGCCCGCCTGCAGGCGGTAATCCAGAATAATGTTGTCGGTGGCGCCGAATGAATGGCGCTGCCGCATGGCGTCGAGCAGCCCCTGCCGCGTAAATTCGGTGGCCAGGGTGCAGGCGTACGAGATGTGGTTTGAAAGATGGTCGGAGCTCGATTGCACGCCGAGCTTGAATCCCCTGGCCCAGGCGTTCCAGACGTAGCCGGCAGGCCGGAAGCCGCCCGGCGCCGAAGCCGGGTTGCCGCGATTGGCCGCCTTGGGCGCGCCCTCGTATTCGGCCGACACGCGGTCGCCCTGGTAAATCTCCACCAGCGGCTCGACCGCGGGGTCATTGTCGCGCCAGTCGGTGCCCATGTTGGTGGCCGAGGTGTGCGAGATGGCCAGGCCCTGGTGCCGCTTCAGGTAGTCGTAAAGCGCCTTCGCGCCGGTGACGCCCTTCTGCTCCTCGGGCGGGATGGGCAGCGTGGGGTTGCCGCGGCGCGCGAACAGGATGTTGCGGTGGCCGTTGGGATAAGCCACGCTGCGTTCATAGGCGTAGAGCGGCGTGAAGGTTTTCGGCAGCATCAGCACGTCGGACATCTGCTGCATCAGCCAGGTGACGTACTCGATGTCGGGCCCGCCCAGGCCGTTGTGGTCGCTGACGCCCAGGAAGTCGAGCTCGGCGGCGTCCATCGCATAGCGATAGGTCTGCTGCAGCGTGCCATCGTTGTTGCCGTCCATCGAGAACTCGGTGTGCCGGTGCGTGTCACCGCGGTAGATGCGGTAGGTCTTTCCGCCCGACTGGATGGTGTAGTCGCGGATGCGCTTCAGGTCGGCGGCCTCATTGGGATGCGCGGGGAAAACCGTCAACTGCGGAGTCACGTGGGGTTTGAGGCGCGGCGCCGGGGGCGCGCCGGCTGGAAGCGGAAACCGCGCGGCGTAGATTTCCGAACGCGAAAAAAGGTATTCCTCGAAGTCGCGGTTATCGGTGGCCCAGGCGGCATACAAGTTGCCGCGCCCGTCGAGGGCGAAGCCGCTGCGCACGTCGGTGCGTCCCTGGCTGAAGGGCAAGGCGACGGGCGGCGTCCAGCGATCTCCCTCGTACGCCGTGGCGAAAAGCTCCCAGGCGGCGCGGTGGGCCGGCGTGTTGTTGTGGGCGTCGCGGAACTTCAACGTCCGGTGCCGGAAGAATACCCAGACACGGCCGGCGCCGTCCGCCTGCACGACGGGGAAGTCGTTGTATTCACGCAGATCGGCGGGAAGCGACTCGTTGATATCGGCCGCCGGCTCCCGCCAAACGCCATCGGCGTAAACGGCGACGCCGATCGCGCGCCACTGGTAAAGCCGCGTGGCCTCTTTTTTCACGAGGAACCCGGAGTCCTTGCCCCACTGCGTGCCGCTTTCGTTCCAGGCGGCCCAGAGGCGGTTCTGGCGGTCACACGTCAGGCTGACGTGCGCCTCGAACTTCTGCGAATCGGCGACCACGGCCGGCGGCTGCCACTGCCCGCCGGAAAACCGGCGCATCACGATGTCATAGTTGCCCTTGT
The DNA here is from genome assembly GCA_046714815.1 of Terriglobia bacterium. GTDB lineage: Bacteria > Acidobacteriota > Terriglobia > JAJPHL01 > JAPKYU01 > JBKKAI01. The sequence continues at coordinate 6,165 of JBKKAI010000595.1, forward strand.
CATAGGTGTCCCAGGCGACGTAGACGCGGCCGGCGCCGTCGGCGGCTATCGCGGGCTCCCAGTCGTTGGCGGGAGAGGCGGAGAGCCGCTCGGGCGCCGACCAGGTCTGCCCGTCGTAACGGCGCGCGAAAATGTCGGACTTGCCGTTGCGGAAGCCCTGCCACACCAGCCATAGCGCGCCATTCGAATCGGTTGCCAGGTTGTGGTAGATATCCGGCTGCGGGTCATCGGTCAGCCGCTCGGCGGCGGACCACGCCGCGCCGTCAAAATGCCGCCCGTAGAGGTCCCAGTTTTCGTTCACCTGCTCCGACCAGACCACCCAGGGCCGGCCGCGGCGGTCGCGCCCCATCTTGGCGAGAAAAATGTCTCCGGGCCTTTCGCTGACTTTCAGCGCGGCGCTCCAGGCGCGCCCATCGAAGCGCCGTGCGAAAACTTCATTCCCTTTGTTGCGATAAGCGACCCAGGCGGCCCAGACTTCGCCGTTCGCTCCGTCCAGCATCGCCGCGAAATCGCTCTGGTATTCATCGCTGGACAGCTTCTGTGCCGGCGGAACGCGGTCCACCAGCACCGACCCACCCAACTGCGGCACGGCGCGGCCCGGCCGGATCTCGGTGGGTTTGACGCTGAACGCGCCATTCTTCGTGCTGAAGTCGAGCGCTGTGGCGGCCGAAGTCCTGACGTCGACGATGATGCCGGGAACAAGGATGTAAGGAGCCGGCGCGATCGCCGGCTCCTCTTCCCACGCGCGGCGCTGGAAGTTCGTGCCGCGGCGTGTGGCCAGCGTCCAGCCGCCGGCGCCGCTCATCTGCTCGCCCGGACGGGGATGCCAGTTGCGCAAAGCGGCGATTTCGCCACCGCGGGCGACGACTGAGCCGTCCCAGGCCCTCGGCTCGCTGTCGGTCACCCCGAAGCGGACGCGCAAGGAGATCACCGAATCATCCACGGCTGCCGCCGGCGCGCCGCCGCCGCGCTGCCAGCCGAGCAGGGAAGCGGCAGTGGCGGCCGCCACGGTAAGGAACACCAGCGCAAGTATTGTCCGTCGCATCGCGGATGAATTATCTCATGCATGGCAAGTTAAAATAGCTCGGCGCGGCTATTGATGCGCTGTCGGGCCGGTGGGCACTCCGTGCGCGCCGGCGGAAAGGAAGCCGATGCGGGCGGTGGAACGGATCATTGATCAGTTGCAGCGCGCCTGGGAAGGTGACGCCTGGTACGGGCCCTCCACGCGCGAGGTGCTCGAGGGCATAGAGTCCGGGCAGGCCGCGGCGCGGCCGATTTCAGGCGGACACTCGATCTGGGAGATCGTGCTGCATATGCGCGGCTGGAAGCGCGAAGTGTGGAACCGTCTGGAAGGCGGCTTTCGCGAAGTTCCCGAGGGCGGCGACTGGCCACAGGTCCGCGAAACCACTGAACGCGCCTGGCTCGCGGCGCTCGAGGATCTGGCCGCCACGCACGAAGCGCTGGTCAAGGCCGCGCTGGCGTTCCCCGATGAGCGCCTGCGGGAGGTGATCGGCGAGCAGCGTGATCCGGCCACCGGCGCCGGCGTTTCCTACTACGGCATGTTGCACGGCATCGTGCAGCACGACGTTTACCACACCGGCCAGATCGCGCTGCTGAAGAAAGCCGACTCCCTGCTCGACGATGCACGCGAAGTCGCCTCGAGGGAGAAAACCAGTCAAAGCCTTGATTGAAGCGGGGATTCGTCGGTTTCTGGAGGATCGCAAGAAGTCTCGGCCGTTCAGACTGCGCAACGCTACTTTTGGGGGGCGAGGCTTGCACCCGGACGCCGGTGACGGTAGCTGGCCCCGAATTCGAGATCTGATTTACAAAGGGCGCGGCGCGTGATTGCGGTAGATACTAATTTGCTCGTCTACGCGCACCGGAGGGATTCTACCTGGCATGACACCGCATCTGGTCGAATTCGACATCTGGCCGGCGGCCGTGCGCCCTGGGCCATCCCCTGGCCTTGCCTCCACGAGTTCCTGTCTGTGGTCACAAGTCCCCGCATTCCCCGCATCTATGTGCCAGCGACCCCGCTGGCTGCGGCGCTGGACCAAGTATCGGCGTGGATGGCGGCGCCGAGCCCGGTGCTTCTGTCGCAGTCGAGCGGCTATTGGGAAACTCTGCGTAGACTCCTCGAAAAAGGCCGGATTCAAGGCCCGCAGGTGCACGATGCCAGGATCGCGGCCCTCTGCCTGCACCATGGCGTCGAGGAACTCTGGACCGCCGACCGGGACTTCAGTCGTTTTCAGGGCCTGACCGTGAGAAACCCGGTGGCGGAATCATAGGCGCAGCGAAACCCACGACAAATGCCGGCGCGGGCCAAGGGCATTATTCGGCGGACGCCTCCAGCTTCACCGGCTTGTAGCCGCCGCGCAGCCGGTCGTAAATCCAGATGGCGCCGAACACCAGCAGCAGCACGGCGGGCAGGATGGCGACGTAGCGGAACGAGGTCTGCGCCGCGGTGATCAGCACTTCGTTCAGACCTTCCCCGGTCAGCGCCTTGAAGGCTTCATTGCCGCCGGCGGCCTGGATCTTGACGTGGTCGAAGATCTTGCCCATCTCCGGCAGCACAAAATAAATAGAAAGCGTGCCGGCGGTGCCCATCAGGCCCATCAACAGCGCGCCGCCGCGCGGAAACCGCTCCGAGGCCGCGGCCAGCATCGTGGGCCACATATAGCAGACGCCGGTGCCCCAAACGGTGGCGGCCAACAGGCCGGTCACCGGGGAATTCGCCACGCTCAGCAGCAACAGGCCAACGGAAGCGAGCAGGCAGGAAACCCACAGCAGTCCGACGGGAGAAAGCTTGTGCGCCAGCGGCCCGGCGAAGTGGCGCATCACGAACATCAGCCCGCTGACATAGATCAACAGCCAGATGCCCTTCATCCCCACGGTGCGCGTCAGCGCCAGGTCCACCCACTGTCCGGGCGCCAGTTCCGCGGCCGCGGTCAGGAACATGGAGAGGAACCAGATCAGGAAGAACGGCCGCGTCACTTCCTTGAACATCTCGCTGGTCGAGACGCCGGAAGCGACGCGCTCGGTGGGGGGGAATTTGGTGCCGATGCACATGGCGCCGAACACGGCGGCGGGCAGAAGAATGGTGGCGAGCTTCGCCTGCCAGCCGAAACCGGCATTGCCCAGCGCCAGCCCCAGCAGCCCGCCGATAATGATCCCTCCCGGCCACCAGGCGTGCAGCACGTTCAGCTTGTGCGTCTTGTCGTCGGGATAGACGGTGGCCGCCAGCGGATTGATCACGGTTTCCACCAGGCCCTGCCCGATTCCGGTGAGCAGCATGCCGCTCCAGATCACCCGGTAAATCATGGCGGGATCGGAGCCGCGCAACTGCTCGGAAAAGATCACCACCAGCGTTCCACCGATCAGGCACAAGCTGGAGAGCGTCAGCAGCCGGCCCATGCCGAGATAGTCCAGCAGCGGGCTGCCGATGGCAATGGTGAAGGCGAACCCGAGAAAGGTTACGCCCAGCACCGAGCCGATCATCTCGGCCGACCGCAGCTTGTCAATCGGATCGAAAAAAGTGGTCTGCAAGTCGCCCGCAATGTTGGCGCGGATGCTGAAGGCCAGCCCGGTGGTGGTCAGCGCAATCACGCTCAGAAGGAACAGCTTGCCCTTATTGTAGGCGGCGTGCCGGTCGGGGACGGTGGGACTGCCAGCGCTCATTCGGCTCCTCCGGGCGCCACCATAGCACAGAAAGCTGATAAAATTTCCGCTCCGGGTCTGGACGAAGTCCGGATGTGTCCGGAGGTATTCTCCATAGGGGGTCGGGAATGTGGCGCTGGAAAGCCAAGCGGGAGAGCACGGCAACCCGGAGCGAAAGCGGCCCGTTGCCCGCGACGTTGCTGAACGAAGTGGACGGCGCGGAGCTGCTGCTGGTTCCGGGAGGAAAATTCCTGCGCGGCAGTCTTCCCAGTCAGGGCGAGCCCGACGAGCGCCCGCAGCGCGAGATCCACGTGGACGCGTTTTACATCGCCAGGTATCCGGTGACGAACCTCCAGTATCGCCGGTTCGTCGAGGCGACGCGTCACGACCCGCCGCGGTTCTGGGACGACACATTGTTCAACAAAGATGACCAGCCGGTAGTGGGTGTGAGCTGGCACAATGCGCAGGCGTACTGCCAATGGGCGGGCTTGCGGCTGCCGACCGAAGCCGAATGGGAAAAAGCGGCCAGTTGG
>JBKKAI010000596.1:0-2886 GCA_046714815.1 Terriglobia bacterium
CTGACGGGACCAATTCCGTACACGCTGAATGGGAAATGGCCTGTGGACAGGCATTGGCGCCTGGCCTAGAATACGAATCAGATAATGCTTGAGAGACGCCAACGGCCCCGGGTGCCGGACGAGCCGGACCGGTGGGCAACCGTGTTGCTTGTTGCGTTCGGCGCGGCGCTGTGTGGCTTCCTTGTCTGGTTCGGCCTGCGCTGGGCCCATTTGCTGAACCCATTAGCCGCCCCGGCGGTTTTCCCGCCGGCCGGCGGCGGGGCGGCCGACGCCGCGGCTGCGTCGCCGCGGGTCCATCCGCTCATCGAGTTGCTGAAGCTGGTGATGGCCGCGGCCATCGGCATCGTCGTCACCGGCGTCCACAAGCGCACGCACCGCGAAAAACCGCTGCCCCGCTCGATGGTCCATTCGCAGATCCTGTTGGCGGTGTCGGGAGCGCTGATGATGATCATCATCGGCGAGTCGCTGGCGCGGGCCTTCGGAATCGCCGGCGCCGCGGCCATCATACGCTTCCGCACCCCGGTGAAAGACCCCAAGGACGCCTCCATCCTGTTTTTGCTGATGGCCCTCGGCATGTCGGCGGGGCTGGGCGCGTTCGCCGTGGCCGGCCTGGGGACCGTTTTCCTTTGCCTGTTCCTGGTCCTTCTCGACCACCTGGATTCCGTGCGTGTCAAGGCGCGCGCGGTGCTGCTCGAAGTGGTGGCCAACGGAAAAGAGTTCCCCACCGCCGAGGTTCACAGCGTCTTCTCGAGCTTCCGGCTGGTGTATGAGCCCCGCGAGGTCAGCCACGGGAAAGAAGCGGCGGTGAAGTACCACGTGACCCTGGAAGCCAATACGAACCTGGAAGACCTGAGCGAGAAGCTGATGAGCGTGGGCGCGCCCGGGCTGAAATCGGTATCCTGGGAGAAGGCGAAGAAAAAGTGGACGATCTGAGCGCCGCAGCCCAGCCTGAGACGGAACCGCAGGCCTCCGAACAGATCACCCTCAAGCCGAAGGAACGGCGCGAAACCGTGCTCAGCGTGATCGCCCAGGCGAAGCGGCACCTGCGGATCTCCCTGTTCCGCTGCGACGACTTCAAGGTGATTGACGAGCTGGCCAACGCCTGCCGGCGGGGCGTACGCGTGCAGGTGCTGCTGACTCCGCGCGCCAAGGGATGGAAGAAGAAGCTCAAGGATCTGGAAAACTTCCTGCTCAGCCTGGGCGCTGAGGTTCGCCGTTATCCGACGCTCGGCGTGAAATACCACGCCAAGTACATCGTGGCCGATGACGACACCGCGCTCGTCGCCTCGCTGAACTTTACCCGCAAGTGCTTCGTCAAGACCTGCGATTTTCTGGTAGTGACGCGCGACCCCGCTGTCGTTTCCGGCCTGCAGCGGCTGTTCGAGGCCGACTCCGCAGCGGCACACGCCGGGCTGCCCGAGGGCCTGAGCGACCGGCTGATCGTCGGCCCGGACCGTTCCCGGTCGAGGATGACCGAGTTGCTGAGCCTGGCCCGCCGCACCATCCGCATCATTGACCACCGCGTGGTAGACCCGGCGATGGTGGCGCTGCTCAAATCGAAACAGGACGAGGGCGTTTCGGTCGAGATTCTGGGCCGCGGCCAGGTCAAAGGACTCAGCTCGCACGGCAAGATGGTGCTGGTTGACGAGGAGACCGCGGTCATCGGCAGCATCGCGCTGTCCACGCCGAGCCTGGACTTCCGGCGCGAGGTGGCCATTGTGGTCCGCGACCCGGAGTGCGTGAGCCGGCTCAGCCAGTTCTTCCAGTCGGCGGCGGCCCGCGAGGCCCGCGAGGCCGCGTCCGCTCACCCGGGCGATTCGGTCCCGGTTCCCGCTTCATGAAAAAACTTGTGAGACAACGAAGCCTCCGGGCCGGCTCGCCGGCGCTGCGACTGATGACGGTGCTGCTGGCCTCGCTGCTCGTTTTGTTCCTGTCGCCGGCGGCGGCGGCGGAAACCGCTCCTGCCCCGCAGACAAAGCAGAAGAAAGCGAGCAAGAAAAATGCCAGGAAAAAAACCGCACCGGCCGGGCAGGCGCCCGCCGAATCGAAAGACGAACAGAAGGAACAAAAGGACACCGGCGGTGTCCGCCTGCTCTGGCGCAACCGGCCTTCGCTGCGGATCGGCAACCTGCTGCGCGTGGATCTGCGGGTGAAGCTGCAGACCGATTTCCGCTTTTACAACCCGGATATGGAAACCGACGAGGGCATGTTCGACTTCCACCGGGCGCGTTTCGGCCTCCAGGGGCGCTTCCTGAAGCATTTCGAGTACGAGATCGAGCGCGAGTTCTCCCAGACCCCCAACCCCTGGCGCGACGTGTTCGTCAACTTTCGCTATTTTGATAATTTTCAGATCCAGGGCGGAAAGTTCAAGATCCCGTTCGGCATGGACCAGTTGACGGGGCCGACCAACCTGGATTTTGTGTACCGGTCGCTGCTGGGGGACAACATTGCGCCGGCCCGTGACCTGGGGATCATGGCCCACGGCCGCTTCTTCAAGCGTGGACTGAGTTACCAGGCCGGCCTGTTCCAGGAGGACGGCGAAAACGATCGCAACGGCGAGCGCACGTTCGCCGGGCGCGTGACCGGTACGCCGCTGCGGCTGCTGCCGTCCGGCATCTTCAGGAACCTGGAAAGCGGCGGGGCGTTCACCTCGAGCACGGTGCCCGAGGGTCTGAAGGGCCCGCGCGGCCGCACCGCCTCGCGCATCCGCTTTTTCGATCCCATGTTCGTCCACGGCCAGCGGCTGCGCCTGGGCGCGGAGATGGACTGGAGCCCGGGCCCATTCTCGGTGAAGGGCGAGTTCATGCACCTGCAGGACGAGCGCCGCGGCCAGAGCATCCGCGGCCAGAACCTGCCCAACCTGGTGGCGCGCGGCTGGTACCTGAG
>JBKKAI010000597.1:0-3288 GCA_046714815.1 Terriglobia bacterium
GCTCAGGCCGCTGCACTGCGAGCCGTCGGCCACGTCGTAGCCGAGGAGCGTCCATGCGGGATCGAGCGCGGCGGGCACGGTGGGTTCGGCGTAGGGGCCGACATCGCCGCTCTGGAAGCCATTCCCGGAGACCCAGGCCGCCGCGACGATGGCATACCGTGTTCCGGCCATCGCGTTGTGGGCGGAAAGCTGCGCTCGCATCGCCTCCAGATCAGACCAGAGGCAGGCGTTGGCGCCGATCCAGGAGGGGATGGGCAGGCCGGCCAGCCGCAGTTGCCGCCGTTGCGACTCCGGAAGCCCGATCCCCTGGCCGTAGTCGAACAGCGATGTCCATACCATGACGTCCACGGAAAGGGGACGCGGCGCATCGGTGCGAAGCAGAAACAGATCGCGCCGTTCCGGAGTCCACAGCTCGCCGGGCGGGTTCAGCTCGCGCGCGTCAAACCCGATCAGCCTGCTTTCCATCGCGGTGTTGTCGAGAGGCTGAGAAGACATCAAGAAGCCAGCATACCGCGGTCCTTGACGGACGGCGTAATCAGTCGTACAGTGTTTGTGTACAGGAACCATGCCCACCGAAACGACATACACACACGCCCGCGCGCACCTCGCCGCCCTCTGCGATGACGTGGCGGCAACCCGGGACGTCGTTATCATTCGCCGCCGCGGCGCGGAGGACGTCGCGCTGGTCTCGGCGGCGGAACTCCGCTGCCTCGTGGAAACAGCACACCTTTTGCGTTCTCCAAAGAACGCCGAGCGCCTGATGAAGGCGTTGGCGCGCGCGCGAAGCCGCAGCGTCGCGCCGCAGCCGCTGTCAAAACTTCGGCGCGAGCTGCGACTTGACAGTAAACGGTAAGGGGCGTGGATCTGCCTCCGGCACGCGCCTGGCCGTCTTTCATCCGGAGTTCCGCGAGGACTTGCGCTATTGGGTCGAGATGAATCGGAGAATCGCCCTCCGCGCATTGGACCTGGTCGAGGCGGTCCTGCGCGATCCGTTCGGCGGAATCGGCAAGCCCGAGCCACTGAAATATCTCGCGTCAGGCGCCTGGTCACGGCGCCTGACGGAAGAGCATAGGATCGTCTACCTGGTCAGCAACGATCGGATCGAATTCTTGCAGGCGCGTTATCATTACTAAACGAAAGCCCTGCCCGGCGTCGCAGCGCCTCTATCGCGCGAACTCGGCGTTGGCGCGCTCCAGCAGCCCGCGCATGTAACCGACGCTGTAGGCCGTGCCGGCGCGCCCGCCGCCGACCATTTGGGGCACGTGGTCGGCGATCACCGCGCCCGCGAAATTCACCTCCCGCAACGCCCGCATGATCTGGTACATGTCCATGTAGCCGTTGTCCATGAAGGTTTCCACAAAGTGCGGGACCGGCGCGCTGACGTTGCGGAAATGGATCTTCCACAGCTTGCGCTGGCGTCCGAAGTGGCGGATGGCGCCCAGCACGTCCATCCCCGTCAGCTTCCCGCCTTCCAGCCACGTCCCGCAGCAGAGGCAGACGCCGACGTTGTCGCTGTTGGCGATGGCCAGCGCGCGCTTGTACCCCTCGAAGTTTCCGAAGATGCAGCGCGGCACGCCGCCCAGCACCGGGACCGGCGGATCGTCCGGATGGATGCCGATGCGGATGCCTTCCTGCTCCGCCACCGGCGCCACGGCTTTGATGAAGTACGTGTAGTTGTCCCAGATCTCCTGCTCGCTGTAGACGCGGCCGTGCGTCAGCGGCCCGCTGAACACCTTTCCGGCCCAGGTCCCCTTGGGGTTCTTGCTCATGTCGAAGGCCCGCGCGCTGGCGCCGCCGCGCGTGGTCTCGCGCTCCGAGCTCCAGATGCCGTTGCCCATGTGGGCATAGGTGGTGTAGTGGATGCCGGCCTTGCCCAGGTTGCGCAGGTAGGTCTTGTACTGCTCGATCTTCTGGTCGCGGCCGGGAAGGTTCAGCGTGACCTCTTCCATGTTGTGGACATCGCTGTTGCCGATGTTCCACACCTTCAGGCCGGCGCTCTCCACCTTGTTCCGCAGCCGGATAAAGTTTTCGGCGGTGGCCGCCTCGCCGCGCGTGGGGATGTTCACGTATTCGGCGCCGAGCTGCCGGACAAACTGGAGGTCCTCGTCGCTCGGATCGGTGGGCATCTGCACGGAAAGCTTGATGCCCGGCGGAAACTCGTGGACCCTGGCCGGCGTGGCGGGCAACCCGACACGCGCAGGCGCGGATCGGGAGAACAGCGATGCCGTTCCGGCCAGGGCCAATTTCGCGAATTTCCTTCGGCCAGGGTGAAACGCCTTGTCGTCCACGTTCGTATGTTTCATGTGCATTCTCCAAAGGCAGGCTAACGGCCCGACAGTATACTACTCTCATTAGAGCCGTATTAGGATTGGTGACAGGAGGCGGAAATGACGCGGCAAAGCAAGCTGGGAACCCTGGTTCTGGCGCTGGGCGTGTTGTTCGGCGGGTTGGCGGCGGCGAGCCCGGCGGGCTACCCGCCGGGCCTGCCGGCACAGAACTCGTCGGAGGCCGCCCGCAACACGGGGTATCGCGACGGCCTCGGCAAAGGCAGTAACGACGCGCGCCAGGCGAAATCGTATAGCCTGGACCGTCACGACTATTACCGTGATGCCAACCACGGCTACCGCAGCAGCTACGGCAATCGGGAGCAATACAAGCAGCAGTATCGGGAAGGCTTCCAGCGCGGATACGAAGAGGGCTACCGCGGCGTGCCCGAGCGCGGCCGCCGGCGCGACGGAATCTTCGATCGCCAGGAAGAACGCTGGCGTGGCGCGGACTCCTCGCAGGCGGCCCAGGTGGCGCAGAACACCGGCTACCGGGATGGCCTCGAGAAGGGGCGCAACGACGGCGCCGGGGGACAGTCGTACCGGCTGGACCGCCACGACGCCTATGCGGCCGCCGATCACGGCTACCTCGACAGCTTCGGCAACAGGGAACAGTACCGCCAGCAGTATCGTGAGGGCTTCCAGCGGGGATACGAAGAGGGCTACCGCGGCCGCGCGGTGCGGGGCGGCCGCCCGCCCGGGCGCGAATATGAATGGGGACGCGGGGAGCGCCCGGACTTGCCGGCAAACAGCGTCCAGCCTGCTTCGGCCGGCTCCGACGTGGCCGAGAACACCGGCCATCGCGACGGCATGGAAAAGGGAAGCAACGACGCCCGCCAGGGAAAATCTTTCAACCTGGATCGCCACGACTATTTCCGCAACGCCGACCACGGCTACCGAAACAACTTCGGCAACCGGGACGCCTAAAAGCAGCAGTACCGCGAAGCCTTTCGCCGCGGCTACA
>JBKKAI010000598.1:0-3976 GCA_046714815.1 Terriglobia bacterium
CACGCCATCGGCGACCGCGGCAACCGCATCGTGCTCGACACTTACGAGGCGGCGTTCCTGGGCCGCAAGGAATATCCGCGCGACCATCGCTTCCGCATCGAGCACGCGCAGGTGCTGGCCGCGGACGATCTGCCGCGTCTGGGGCGGCTGGGCGTGATCGCCTCGATCGAGGGCACGCACGCCACCTCCGACATGCCCTGGGCGGAAGCGCGCCTGGGCCGCGAGCGCGCCCGCGGCGCCTACGCCTGGCAAAATCTGCTGAAGAGCGGCGCGCGGCTGGCCAACGGCTCTGATTTTCCGGTGGAGGCGGTGAACCCGCTGTGGGGTTTTTATTCTTCCATCACGCGGCAGGACCACGCCGCGCAGCCCGCCGGCGGCTGGTTCCCCGACCAACGCCTCTCGCGCCACGAGGCGCTGCGCAGCTTCACCCTGGACGCCGCTTATGCTGCTTTCGAGGAGCGCGATAAGGGATCGATCGAACCCGGCAAGCTCGCCGATTTCATCCTGCTCTCGCGCGACATTATGACCGTCGCCCCGGCCGACGTGCTGAAGACCGAAGTGGTCAGCACCGTCGTCGGCGGCCGCGTCGTCTGGGAGAAAAATTGACCACTAAATGCCCATGCAGCGAGCAGGGCCCGCAAAGGAAGGCCACAGAGGCACAGCGATCACAGAGCGAAACTTTCACGTCTTCCCTGTTCGCTCTGTGTGCTCTGTGCCTCTGTGGCCGACCCTCGGTTCCGCGCTTACAATTGGCCTGACGACATGACAAAACGGCGAAGGACCGGCAGCCCGGCGGTGATGATTGCATTGGCGCTGGCATTCGCGCCCGGCGTGGCCGGCGGCGACTTTCCGTGGCCGGCAGAGGCGCCCGAGCGGCACGGCTTGAGCAGCGTCCGCCTCGAGGCTTTCAAGAGCCATCTGGCGGCGCGGAATACCCGCGCGCTGCTGGTGATCCGGCGCGACAAGATCGTCTACGAGTGGTACGCGCCGGGCAGCGGGCCGAACCAGTTACAGGGCACTGCCTCGCTGGCCAAGGCGCTGGTGGGCGGCATGTCGCTGCTGGTTGCCTTGCACGACAAAAGACTTCGGCCCGACGACCTCGCCTGGAAATACATACCGGCCTGGAAACAGGATCCCCGCAAAAGCGGCATCACCATACGCCACCTCGTGACCCACTCCTCGGGAATCGAGGATGCCGAAGAAGACCACAAGCCGCATGCCGAGCTTTCGGGATGGAAGGGAGATTTCTGGAAGCGAAGGCCCGATCCATTTTCGATCGCGATCCACCAGGCGCCGCTGCTGTTTGCGCCGGGCACGCGATACCAGTACAGCAACCCGGGAATGGCGGCGCTGGCCTACGCCGTGACCGCCAGCCTGAAAGGCGCTCCGGCGACCGATATCGGGGCGCTGCTCAAAGAGCGGATTCTCGACCCGCTGGGCGTGCCCGAATCGCACTGGGCCATCGGTTACGGGCAGGCCTACGAAGTGGACGGGATGAAGCTGTACGCCAACTGGGGTGGAGGCCGCTTCACACCGCGCGCCACGGCGCGAGTCGGACAGTTGATGCTGCACCAGGGGCGATGGGACAATCGGCAACTGGTGGAGGCGGACTGGGTCCGCAGGGCGGCCGCTTATGCGGGAACGCCGCTGCCCGAACGCCGGGACGGCGAGCCGAATCCGGGGTCGGGCCTCGGCTGGTGGACGAACTTCGACGGCGCCTGGCCCAAGATTCCGCGCGACGCATTCGCGGGCGCCGGCGCGGGCCACCAAGTGCTGCTGGTGGTCCCCAGCCTCGACCTGATTGTTGTCCGCAACGGCGGGCCGCTTGCCGAGGGCGCTGCCTTCTGGCGTGGAGTTGTCGAGCACCTTTTCGATCCGCTTGCCGTGGTTCTCCCGGGGGCGGTGCAAAACCCACCGGCAGTCCGCGCGCGATCTCAGGCGCCCTATCCGCCGAGCCCGTTGATTCGCGGCGTGCGCTTCGCGCCGGAAGCGGCCATCGTCCGGCAAGCCATTGACAGCGACAACTGGCCGATCACCTGGGGGGACGACGGCGATCTCTACACGTCGTATGGAGACGGATGGGGCTTCGATCCGCGAACCGGCCGGAAACTGAGCATGGGCTTCGCCCGAATCACCGGCCCGGCGGCGCAGTTTCGCGGAATCAATATTCGCTCCGAGAGCGGCGAGCGGACCGGCGACGGACCAAAGGGTGAAAAAGCGAGCGGGATGCTGATGGCCGGCGGCGTGTTGTATATGTGGGTCCGCAACACGGGTAACTCTCAGCTCGCCTGGTCCCAGGACCGTGGCCAGACGTGGCAATGGGGATTTCGCTTCGACACCAGCTTTGGCTCGCCCGCCTTTCTGAATTTCGGGAAGAACTATCGTGGGGCCCGCGACGGCTACGTTTACGTCTACTCGCAGGACGGGCCGAGCGCCTACAAGTCCGATGACTCGCTGGCGCTGGCCCGCGCGCCTCAGGACAGAATGCGCGAACGCGATGCGTACGAGTTCTTCGTCCGGTTGGACGAGAGCGGCCGGCCCGTGTGGACCAGCGACATCAACCAGCGCGGAGCGGCATTCCGGTTCCCCGGACATTGCCAGCGGGTGGACGTGGTTTACAACCCGGCCATTCGCCGCTATCTCCTCGCGCTCGGTTACAACCACGGCGGCGGGTGGGGCATCTTCGATTCCGCCGAGCCCTGGGGTCCATGGACCACGGCGTTCCACACCGACGATTGGGGTCTGGGCGGCACGCACGGCTATCGCCTGCCAACCAAGTGGATCACCCGTGATGGCAAAACCATGTCGCTGATTTTTTCCGGCGTCAAACCGAACGACGCCTTCTGCCTGCGGCGGCTGTCACTGGACATGGCTAGATAAACAGGCGCCGAACTTATGGAGTGCGGTGGCTTGCCACCGCTTTTAAGCGAGTCGCGGCTTGCCGCGACCGCAGCCCAAGTGGCCGTGCAGCCCGTCCAGTTTTCACGCGCGGCATTGGTTTGCGCGGAAGCAAGCTTCCGCCCGGAAAAGCGGTGGCAAGCCACCGCACCTCCAAACCAGAGCCGTCAAGATTCAGGAATAATCCGGGTTAAGAAGAACAACACCCGGACGAAAGTGGCGGAGGATACCACCCGCCACGGCGGTTTCGGGCGCTGCGCGTTCGTCGAGATCGCCGATCCGTTGGATGCTCAGAACACCATCAGAAAGGCGATGCCCTCATGCTGACGAGCATCAGAATCCGCAATTTCAAACGCTTCGACGATGTGGACATCGAGCTTGGCAAAGCTGTTGTCTTCATCGGGCCCAATAATTCCGGCAAGACGACGGTCTTGCAGGCGCTCGCCCTGTGGGACATCGGCATTCGAAGGTGGAACGAGAAGCGGAAAGGGAAGCGCGCTTAGATCAGAGCCGGGACCGAAGCGATCCCTACATGCCGCCCGCCACGCCCGCCATTGCCATATTGATTTATGGCATCTGTGCTGGTATGCCCAGGGGACGATGAAAGGAACTCGCAAGATCACTGTCCACGTGCCCGCGGAGATCCTCCAGAGGGCGCAGGAGGCCACCGGCCAGGGAGTGACGGCCACGGTGCGCAAGGGATTGGAAATCGTAGCGGCGAGCCGCGCCTACGAAAAGCTGCTCCAGATGCGCGGGAAAGTAAAACTGTCCCTCGACCTGAACGGCCTCCGCGAGGATCGCAGATGATAGCCATTGAGACGAGCTGCTGGATCGCCTTTCTGGCAGGTGAGCAGGGTGAGGACGTGGAAGCAGCAGCGCAGTCGCTGCGCAATAAGCAAGCCGTCCTTCCTCCCATTGTTTTAGCGGAGCTGGCAAGCAGTCCACAACTGCCCGGCCACACCTTGACGGCCCTGAAGGAAATCCCTTTGCTGGCCATTCTGGACGGTTACTGGGAAAGAGCGGGTTTACTTCGGGCCAAGCTCGCGAGGCAAGGGCGCAAAGCGCGCCTGGCCGATAC
>JBKKAI010000599.1:0-3575 GCA_046714815.1 Terriglobia bacterium
CCCCAATACCGTTCACTTAAAGCGGTCGGCGCTTCTCGGAGCCTGGGAGCGCGGGCATCTTGCCCGCCGCGGTTGATTCGTTTGAAGCATTTGCGGGCGAGACGCCCGCGCTCCCAGGATCCGGCAATCGCCCCTCGCCCAGTTAAGTGAACGGCACTGAAACACGAGGGCGTTTCCGGCGGCGGAGTGCGCCTGCGGATCAGGCGGCTTCCGGGGGGCGGCGGTGGCGCCATTCGCAGGCGGATTCGTAGGCGTGGCCGACGCGCAGCACGGTGGCTTCGTCGAACGGCTTGCCGATGATCTGCATTCCCACGGGCAGGCCGTGGCGGTCAAAGCCGCAGGGAACGGAGAGCACGGGCAGCCCGGCGAAGTTGAAGGCGCGGACCAGGCGCGTGCTGGCCATGCGCACGTTCTCCACGCCCGAGTTCACGCGCACAGTGGTTTCGCCGATGCCGGCCGCGGTCACCGGCGTGGTCGGCGCGATCAGCACCGCCACATTGCGGAACACCGCCTGCATCTCGGCGATAAAACGGCGGCGCGCCCGCTGCGCGTTCAAGTAGTCGGTGGCCAGGATGCATTGGCCCTGATCGAGCAGCGCGCGCACGTCTTCGCCGATATCGTTTCGCCGGTCGCGAAGGTGCTTCTGGTGGAGCGCCGTGGCCTCGGCCAGTTGGATCACCAGCGTCAAGGCCGTGGCCTGATCGAACGCCGGTAAGCGCACCGCCTCGACCCGCGCGCCCAACTCCTCCAGCTTCTTGCCGGCCGACTTGAACGCCTGCTCGACATCCAGGCCCAGGTGGTCGAGGAAATAGTCGGACGGCACCCCAATCACGAATTTTTCAATGCCGTGATCCAGCTCGCGGCAGAAATCGGGGGCCGGCGTCGTGGAGCATTGCTCATCGCGGGCATCGGGCCCGGCGATGGCCTGCAAAACGGCGGCGGTGTCCCAGACCGTGCGCGCCAGCGGGCCGACGTGGTCCAGGCTCCAGGCCAGCGGGATCACGCCCCAGCGGCTTACCCGGCCGAACGTCGGCTTCAGCCCCACCACGCCACAGTAGGACGCCGGGATGCGGATGGAGCCGCCGGTGTCGCTGCCGAGCGAAGCGGTGCACAGCGACGCCGCGACCGCCACGGCGGAGCCGCCGCTCGACCCGCCGGGAATCTGCGTAACGCGCCACGGGTTGCGCGTCGGGCCGTAGTGGGGATTGTTGTTGGTGATGCCATAGGCCAGCTCGTGCAGCGCGTTCTTGCCCAGCAGCACGGCGCCGGCGCCGCGCAGGCGCTCGACCACGGTGGCGTCGTGGTCGGGCACAAAGTCGGCGAAGATCTTCGAGCCGGCCGTGGTGCGCACGCCGCGGGTATAGAACAGGTCCTTCACCGACACCGGGATGCCGTGCAGCGGCCCGCGATATTGCCCGGCGCCGATGGCCCGCTCCGCCTCGCGCGCCTGCTCGAGCGCCACCTCGGGCAATACCGTCAGGTAGGCGTTCAGCACCGGATTCAGCTTCTCGATGCGGGCCAGCATGGCCTGCGCCAGCTCCACCGGCGACAGCTTGCGGTCGCGCAGAAGCGCCGACAGCTTCTCCATGCTCAAAGATGTAATCGGCGCCGTGGTCAAGCTTCGCCCCCGGGGAAGCGGAAATGGACGGCAGGCTCGACAAACCGCAGGTCGGCCTTCAACGCCTCGCGAGTGGCCGCGGCCAGGCGGTCGAGCGACTCGGCGATTCGCTCGATGTCGTTGTCGGGGATGCCCAGGCCGGCGGCCTCGGCGAACTTTTTCCAGCGTTCAAGGGACTCGGCGGTGGGCGGCGTCATTATTTCTGAGAAAAAAATGGACTAGGAAAGGAAGACCTGGCGGGCGAAGGCCAGGTTGCGGCGCGCGTCGCCTTCGACGTCCTTGTTCGGGCTGGCGGTTTCCAGCATCAGCCAGCCACGGTACCCGATGTCGTGGATGGCGCGCGCCACCTCCGGGAACGGCAGCTTCCCCTGCCCGAGCAGGTGCGGGTTGTCCTTGATATGAAATTCGCAGATGCGGCCGGCGAGCATGCGGATTTCGGCGGGCACGTCGTAGCCCTTTCCGAACGTGTTCCCGACGTCGTACCACACCTGCACGGCGGGCGAGTCCACTTTGTCGAGGATCGCCAGATTGGCGCGCGCGGGCAGCGTGTTTTCGATCCCCAGGATCACGCCCGCCTTCTCGGCGCGCGGGCCGACTTCGCGCAGCAGCTCGACCAGCCGCTCGATCTCCTCGGGGCTCTCCTCCTTCAGCTCACCCTTGCCGAAAAAACAGAGCATGTGGACGCGCGCGCCGAGGTCGCGCGTGGCTTCCACCGAATCATTCAGCCAGATGGCGGCCTTGGGCTCGGACTTGAGCGGCAACTGGTTGTAGGCGACGATGGCCGTGGAAGGGATGGCGACGCCCGCGGCACGCGCGGCTTCCTTGTAGGGCCGGCGGACTTCGGCGCGGCGCAGCGGCGCGTTGTCGGGCAGACGGCCCAGATCGAGCTGGAGGCCTTCGAAGCCGGCGCGCCGCGCCGTATCGAACACCGACGGGTCCTTCCCGCCCAGCGACCAACTGCACATGCCGATCTTCAATGCGCCGGCCTGCTGCGCAAACAGGTCGCGCAGGGCGGCGGCCCCGGCAATACCGGCGGCGGCGGTGGCGGCGATGAATTCGCGGCGGCGCATGGTTCGCCAGTATAACATTTGGCAGCGGGGCGCCGGCATCATGCTTTTTTTCATTGACGATTTTGGATCGGTTCTCAATCGTCAATGGAAAAATCGTCAATGACAAAATTCAGAGGTGTACAATGGGCCCAAAGCAAACAGGAGGCGGCCATGCTCTCCAACCGGCTCATCCGGATGATCGAGGACCACGCCGAGGAATTGACCAGCGGCCTCATCCAGCAGTTGAAGACCCATCCGCACACGCCGGCCTTCCGGCGGTTCCCCGACACGGAAATCCACCACCGCACCTACAACGTGTACAAGAACCTCGGGGCCTGGATGCTGGGCAAGCCACGCGAGGAGATCCGCCACCATTACGAAGAGCTGGGAGCGCGCCGCTTCTCCGAAGCAGTGCCGCTGGCCGAGGTGCTCTACGCGCTGATCCTCAGCAAGAAGAACCTGCTGGTGTACATCAAGAACCGCGGGTTCGACGGCTCGGCCATCGAGATTTATGGCGAACAGGAGCTGGTGAACAAGGTGGACCAGTTCTACGACGACGCCATGTATTTCACGGCCGTCGGCTACGAGCGCGCCATGGCCTCGGGACCCAGGCCCGCCTCCGCCGCGCGTACCGCCTCGTAACACGCCTGCCAGGCATTCCTGGCTGCCCCGGCTGCGCTGCCGGTGCGTCTTGACTTCCCGGAGGATAGATGACTAGTCATAAGACTATGATTAAGAAGCTGCCCGCCGGGGAATTCAAAGCAAAATGCCTGGCATTGCTCGACCAAGTCGCACAAACAGGACAAGAACTCGTCGTTACCAAGCGGGGCAAGCCGGTGGCCAGGGTTGTTCCCTTCAAGAACCCGCCCAGCCTGCTGGGCAGTGTCCTTCACGAAAAAGACATCGTG
>JBKKAI010000600.1:0-2711 GCA_046714815.1 Terriglobia bacterium
GTATCAGGACCAGCGCAGGATCGTATCCGCGATGCTCTGAACCTTAATCAGAAGGGTTTACCAGGCCGGTACCTGCATCAGTCCCGTCTTCACTATTCTCTGGTATAGTAACCGCCGCCTTTGGCACTTGGGCTCGGTGGCCTGGAACGGGGATCGAAAATGTTACAAAGGGGCGCCCGGATGCCACCTCCGGTATGGTGGGGCCCCGGAAGCCGCCCGTGAAACCGGTGAAACTTTCCTGACGGAACCGGCGTCTAAGTCTCTGTGGTTGCAGTACAAAACGGGATGAACGGGCGGGTGACGAACCGTGGCGACCCGGGAACTTGAATCGTTTGGTCATTTGATTGCATCCAATTCGGCGGCCTGATCGGTTCTTGGGGCGGCGAACACGGAGGCAGATGAAAGAGAGGACCAGCCATTATGTCGAAGACTACTTTAGTCAAAGCAAAGACCACGAACCAGTACCGCGAGATGCTGGAAGAGAAGGCTCGCGAAATCCGCCGCAGTATGAGCACCTCGGTCGCCGCTGAGATCGTCGCTCGCCGCGAGGAGCAGAACGACATGGGTGACCTTGCCGGCCAGAGCCATGAGGAGTGGATCTTCCTGAACCAGAACGCTCAGAACTCCAGCCTGCTGCGTCAGGTTGAGTTCGCGCTGGAGCGCATCAAGGAAGACGTCTACGGCATCTGCGCCGAATGCGAGAAGCCCATCTCGCCGAAGCGCCTCGACGCCGTGCCATGGGCCAAGTTCTGCATCTCCTGCCAGGAGAAGCGCGGCTCCTGGACGAACTAGGACAGGGCAGGAAGTCAGGAGTCAGGAGGAACCACAAGGTTCCCTGATTCCTGACTTTTTCCTTTTTGTGCGCCTCCTTCTCCTGACTCCTGATTTGATGCTACCTTGGCGGGATGTCTGAGCAGGCACCGCTGAGCGGCATTCGCGTCATTGATTTCTCCCGTGTTCTAGCCGGCCCTTATTGCACGATGATGATGGCCGACATGGGCGCCGAGGTTTTGAAGATCGAAGAGCCCGGCCGCGGCGACGACACCCGCTGGTGGGGCCCGCCGTTCCAGCCACACCGCGATGGAGCGGGCCAGGAAAGCGTCTACTTCCTCAGTGTTAACCGCAACAAGAAAAGTATCGCTCTGAATCTGAAATCGCCCGAGGGTCGCGAGGCGGCTCTGCGGCTCGCCACGTCCAGCGATGTGCTGGTCGAGAACTTCCGCCCGGGAACGATGGAGCGCCTGGGCTTTGGATTCGAAGCCCTCCACAAGCTGAATCCCCGTCTGGTGTACTGCTCGGTGTCCGGATTCGGGCAGACCGGTCCGCAGCGGGAGCGGCCCGGATATGACGCGGTGGCCCAGGGCGAGGGCGGGGTCATGAGTCTGACCGGCTTTCCCGATTCTTCGCCCGTCAAGGTCGGCATCTCGTTTGCCGACCTGGTGGCCGGGCTCTACGCTTTTCAGGGCATCCTGCTGGCGCTGCGCGTAGTCCAATCCGGCGGCGAGGGCCAGTGCGTGGACGTCTCGCTGCTGGACGGGCAGATTTCGCTGCTCACCTTCCAGGCAGGCAGTTACTTCGCAACCGGCCGAAGCCCGGAGCGGATGGGCAACCTGCACCCGATGATCACGCCGTACGAAACGTATCGCACCGCCGACGGGCATATCATCATCGCCGTGGGGAACGAATCGCTTTGGGAAAAATTCTGCGGCGTCCTCGGCCAGCCCGGCCTGGCCCCCGATCTGGCCGAAGACCCGCGCTTCTCGACCAGCCGCCGCCGCGTGGAAAACCGGCAGGCGCTGGCGGACCTGCTGATTCCGCTGCTGGCGGAGCGTCCGACCGCGCAGTGGCTGCAATCGCTCGGCGACGCGGGCATCCCCTGTGGCGCGGTGCGCAGCGTCGGCGAAGCGCTGGAAGACCCGCAGGTGCGCGCGCGCGGCATGATTTGCGAGGTCGAGCATCCGGCGCTCGGCGCCATGCGGACGCTCGGGATTCCGGTAAAACTGTCGGCAACTCCGGGGGCGGTGCGCAGCGCGCCGCCGCTGCTCGGGCAGCACACCGGCGAGGTTCTTTCGACCTTGCTGGGCTATACCGCCGGACAAATCGCAGCCGCCGCCAAACCATGATCGGCCGACGCGCACTTGAAATCCTCTTACCGTTCGCCGCGGCGAAACGCCGAGAACCGAGAGAACATACACGAACGCAGCCGGCGGGCCGTGCGGCGGTTGATGCTATAGTCCCTTTCTTCGGGAAACGCGCACAGCGTAGCGCGGCGCCGGGCGTTTCTCTCGACTTCCGGAAGGATGCCGCCGCGCGCTGTGCGCTCTATGGCTGAAGAAGAATTCAGCATCGAGGAGTTAAACCTTCTCCACCGCGTGGCGCGGGCGCTTCTGAAGGAGCAGGACTACGGCGAGCTGTTGGCCGGGCTGCTCGATGCCACCATCGAAGGGCTGGGGGCCGACCGCGGATTTGTCGTTGTCAGAGACGCCGTGAGAGACGCCACGCTGCCTGCTTTTCGCGCGGCCGTGGCGCGAAATTTTCGCAGCGATTCTCTCGCCGAAGCCGAGCAGGAGGTCAGCACCTCCATCTCCTCGGCGGCCATGGCCGGGGGTCGGGCGCTGTTGTTGAACGATGCGCTCGATTCGGAGCCCTTCGGCGAAAACCCCAGCGTGCGCCGCCTGGGCCTGCGTTCGGTGCTCTGCGCGCCCGTGCTG
>JBKKAI010000601.1:0-3635 GCA_046714815.1 Terriglobia bacterium
GCGAATCGCACATCGAACTGGACGTTGCCTCGAACGGGGCCGGCGGGCAACCCGGAACGCTCGCTCCGCGTGTCGCCGCCCCCTTCGGCGGCAACCAGCCGTTTTCCGTTGCCGTGTGGCTCCGCTCGAACGGCACGCGCGAGATGGCGGTGCTGCAGAAAATCTCGCCGGACGACGGCCGGCGCGGCTGGGAGATCCTGTTCGAGGACTCGAAGCCTGTGCCCGACCTGAAGCGGGCCGCGCGCCTGGTGGCCCGCCTCTCGCACCGCTGGCCGGAAGACTCGATCGCGGTGCGCACGCGTGAGCCGCTGGTGCTGACCGCGAAAGAAGGCGGCAGTTCCTGGCACCACATCGCGGCCAGCTACGACGGATCGGGCAAGGCGGCGGGCCTGAAAATCCATGTGAACGGGCAGGCCGTTGACGTCGAGGTGCTGCGCGACCAGCTCACGGGCAGCATCGGCAACGACAGCCCGCTGGCGAGCGGCAACAAGGCCCTGGGCGGCCCCTACAAGGGCCAGCTCGACGACTTGCGCCTGTATAGCCGCGTGCTTTCGGGCTCCGAGATCGAGCAGTTGGCCGTCCACGAGCCCATCCGCTCGATCCTGTGGAGTGATACGGCGCCCGAGAAGCGCAGCCGGACGCAGAAGACGCTGCTGCGCGAATATTTCCTGACGCGCGACGCGCCGGAAGACCTGCGCAGGCAGTACGCGCAGTTCAACGAGCTGAAGGACGAGCGGGAGCGGCTGGAGAAATCCATCCCCACCACGATGGTGATGGCGGAGATGGAAAAACCGCGCGAAACATTCGTCCTGGCGCGGGGCGATTACCGCAACAAGACCGCCAAGGTGGAGCCGGCGGCGCCGGCGGCGCTGCAATCCGAAGCATCACGCTCCGGGCCGCTCTTGGCGCAGGGCGCGCCGCGCAACCGGCTGGGACTGGCCCGATGGCTGGTGGATGCGGCGCATCCGCTGACCGCCCGAGTCACGGTGAACCGCTTCTGGCAGATGTATTTCGGAACAGGCCTGGTCAAGACCTCGGAAGACTTCGGGTCGCGCGGCGAAGTGCCCAGCCACCCCGATCTGCTTGACTGGCTGGCCACCGAGTTCATCCGCACCGGCTGGGACGTGCGCGCGATGCAGCGGGTGATCGTGACTTCGGCGACCTATCGCCAGAACTCTCGGCCCACGCCGGCGCTGATCGAGAAGGACCCGGAGAACCGGCTGCTGGCGCGCGGCCCGCGCTTCCGCCTGCCCGCCGAGACGGTGCGCGACAACGCTCTGGCCGCGGCCGGCCTGCTGAACCTCAGGATCGGCGGCCCCGGCGTTTACCCCTACCAGCCGAAAGGCCTGTGGGAGGAGATCTCCTACGGCGATGTTTATTCGGCGCAGTACTACACGCCGGGGCACGGCGAAGACCTTTACCGCCGCAGCATGTACACGTTCTGGAAGCGGACGTCGCCGCCGCCGTCGCTGGCCACCTTCGACGCGCCGGACCGCGAAAAATGCACCGCCCGGCGCGCCCGGACGAACACGCCGCTGCAGGCGCTGGTGCTGATGAACGACCCCACGTACGTGGAAGCCTCGCGCGCGCTCGCGCAGCGCGTGCTTCAGGCGGGCAACCCGCCGGGCCTGCCGGAACGCATCCGGCTGGCTTTCCGCCTGGCGGCGGCACGGGAGCCCGCGGCCGGCGAGCTGCGGGTGCTGCAGCAGTTGGCGCAGCAGCAGTTGCTCCACTACCGGCGCAACTCCGACGAGGCCGCCCGGCTGCTCGAAGTGGGCGAATCCCGTGCGGACCCGAAGCTGGACCGCGCCGAGCTGGCCGCCTGGACCACGATCGCCAGCGTGATTCTGAACCTCGACGAGACGATTACCAAGGAGTAGAGGACAACGATGTGCCTGCGTGACGAATTTGCCCGGGTGATGACGCGGCGGCATTTTTTCAGCCGCAGCGCCACCGGCCTGGGCGGCGTGGCGCTGGCCTCGCTGCTCGACCCGGAGCTGTTCGCGGGCCATGCTCAGGGGGGTCTGCCCGGCCTGCCGCACTTCGCCCCCAAAGCCAAGCGCGTCATCTTCCTGCACCAGTCCGGCGCCCCGTCGCAGATCGAGTTGTTCGACTACAAGCCGCAGTTGAAGAAGCTGCACGGCAGCGAGCTGCCCGAGTCGGTGCGCCGCGGCCAGCGCATCACCGGCATGACCTCCGGCCAGGATTCGTTTCCGGTGGCCGCGCCGATCTTCGATTTCAAGCGCTACGGCAAATCGGGCGTGATGCTCAGCGAGCTGATCCCTCACACCGGCAAGATCGTGGACGACATCTGTCTCATCAAGACCGTCCACACCGAGGCGATCAACCACGACCCGGCGATCACCTTCATCCAGACGGGCAGCCAGCAGCCGGGGCGGCCCAGCATCGGCTCCTGGGTGAGCTATGGTCTCGGCAGCGAGAACCAGAACCTGCCGGCGTTCGTGGTGCTGGTGTCGCAGACCAGCGGCCTGAACGTGGACCAGCCGCTGTTTTCGCGCCTGTGGTCGAGCGGCTTTCTGCCGTCGAGCTACCAGGGCGTGCTGTTCCGCTCCGGCGCCGACCCGGTGCTCTATCTCTCCAATCCGCCCGGCATTGACCGCGCCACGCGGCGGCGCATGCTCGACGGCCTGCAAAAGCTGAACCGGATCAAGGCCGAAACCTATCCCGACCCGGAGATCGAGACGCGCATCGGCCAGTTCGAGATGGCTTACCGCATGCAAACGTCGGTGCCCGAGCTGATGGATTTGTCGAAGGAGCCGGAATCGAGCTTCGAGCTGTACGGCCCGGAAGCGCGCAAGCCGGGCACCTACGCCGCGCACTGCCTGCAGGCGCGGCGGCTGGTGGAGCGCGGAGTGCGCTTTGTGCAGCTTTACAAGCGCGGATGGGACCAGCACAACGACCTGCCGCGCGACCTGGCGCTGCAATGCAAGGCGGTGGATCAGCCGTCGGCCGCGCTGGTGACGGACCTGAAACAGCGCGGCCTGCTCGATGAAACGCTGGTGGTGTGGGGCGGCGAGTTCGGCCGCACGATTTACTGCCAGGGCAAACTCACGTCAACCAACTACGGCCGCGACCATCACCCGCGATGCTTCGCCATCTGGATGGCCGGCGGCGGCATCAAGCCCGGCGTGGTGATCGGCCAGACCGACGACCACTGCTACAACATCGTGGAAGATCCCGTCCACGTCTTCGATATCCAGGCCACGCTGCTGCACTGCCTGGGCGTGGACCACAAGCGCCTCACTTACAAATTCCAGGGCCGCGACTTCCGCCTCACCGATGTCTTCGGTGAAGTCGTGCACCCGCTGTTGGCGTAAAGGGCGTAGCTGGATCAATCAAACTTCGACGGCGACGTCCCTATGCTCACAATACTGCAAGCTTGGATCGTATTCAGGCCCAGGCGTTCCGCTTCGGCCAATACCTCTTCGGACTCCGTGCCCGGGTTCAGCCAAAGCTCCTCGCAGCCGCGCCGGGCGATCTCCGGCAGCAGCTTCAACAAAACCGGCGGCGGCACGTAAACGCTGATCATTTCCGGCCGCACCGGCACATCCGCCACGGTCTTGTAAGCGGGCAAACCTTCAATTTCCGTCTCCTTCGGATTCACCGGGTAGACC
>JBKKAI010000602.1:0-3969 GCA_046714815.1 Terriglobia bacterium
GCTTAACGCATCCCGCAAACCGGGGACCGGCCTTCTCATCCCAATCTCTGTGGCTTTTTGACTCCCGCGTCAGGAGTGGGAGAATTCGGCGAGGGAACGGAGGCGGGCGAGAGCGGCGCCGGAATCCACCGACAGGCGCGCGGCGGCCATGCCGGCGGGCAGGTCAGGCGCGGAGCCGGAAATGACCAGCGCGGCGGCGGCGTTTACCAGCACGACATCGCGGCGGGGGCCGGGCTGGCCTTCCAGCACCTCGCGGATCATCGCCGCGTTCTCGTTCGCCTCGCCGCCGGCCAGGTCGGCGGGGACGGCGCGGGCCACGCCAAAGTCCTCCGGCGAAACCGAATACGTCTCGACGCCCTTGTCGGAAATCTCGGCCACCATGGTCCGGCCGGTGGTGGTGATTTCATCGAGGCCGTCATCGCCGTGGACGACGAAGCCGCGGCGCAGGCCCAGTTCCTTGAGCGCGCCCGCCAGCTTGCGCACCACCGCCTTTTCGTAAACGCCGACGATCTGGGCGGTGGCCCCGGCCGGGTTGGTCAGCGGCCCCAGCATGTTGAACACGGTGCGCAGGCGGAGCTGGCGGCGGGCCGGCGCGGCGTACTTCATGGCGGCATGGACCGCGGGCGCAAACAGAAACCCGATGCCCACGGCGCCGATCGCTTCCCTCATCCGGGCGGGCGGCAGGTCAATCTTCACCCCGAGCTGCTCGATGACGTCGGCGCTGCCGCAGCGGCTGGTCACCGAGCGGTTGCCGTGCTTGGCGACGCGCACACCGGCGCCGGCCACCACGAACGCCGCCGCCGTCGAGATGTTGAACGAGCCGCTGGAATCGCCGCCGGTGCCGCAGGTATCCACCAGCGCCTGGGGCCCGGTCCCGGACAGGAATTCCCGCGGCTCGAGGCGGAACAGCGGCGCGGCGTGGGCGCGGATCGCCCGCGCGAACCCTACCAGCTCGTCCACCGTCTCGCCCTTCATCGCCAGCGCGGTGGCGAAGGCGGCGATCTGGGCGTCGGTCGCTTTGCCTTCCAGCACCTCTTCCATCGCCGCGCAGGCCTCTTCCCGCGACAGGTCCGCCTTGTGGTGGACGATCTTGTGCAGCGAATCGAGCAGGGCCAAATTGAGCATGGGAAAAGGCGTGTGCTATAGTGGTCGGTTTCCGCAAGTATTGTATAGCGGAACTGCGCGCCCATGAAAATTCACGAGTACCAGGCCAAGGAAGTCCTGCGCCGGTTCGATGTGCCTGTGCCGCGCGGCGAAGTGGCCGAAACCGCGGAGCAGGCCGGCGAAATCGCGCAAAAACTGGGAGGGCGCGTGGTTGTCAAAGCCCAGATTCATGCCGGCGGGCGCGGCAAGGGCGGCGGTGTCAAAGTCGCCGCCAACGCCGCCGAAGCGAAGGAAATCGCCGGACGCATCCTGGGCATGAAGCTGGTGACGCACCAGACCGGACCGGAAGGCCGCGAAGTCCGGCGCGTGCTCATCGAAGAAACGCTGCCGATAAAGAAAGAGTACTACCTGGGGCTGGTGCTGGACCGCGCGCGCGCCTGCCCGGTGTTCATGGCCAGCTCGGCCGGCGGCGTCGAGATCGAGGAAGTCGCCGCCAAAACCCCGGAGTTGATCCTCAAGGAGCCGATCGAGCCGGGCCTGGGATTCCGCCCGTTCCAGGCGCGCAAGCTGGCGTTCGGCGTGGGGCTGCCGGACAACGCGCAGGCCCCGGCAATGCAGGTGATGATGGCGCTGGCGCGCGCCTTCGTCGAAACCGACTGCTCGCTGGCCGAAATCAATCCGCTGGTCCTCACCGAAGACGGGCGCGTCGTGGCGCTCGACGCTAAGGTGAACTTCGACGATAACGCCATGTTCCGCCACAAGGAGTTCCTCGGGCTGCGCGACCTGAACGAGGAGGAGCCGCTCGAAATCGAAGCCGGCAAGTACGGCCTGAATTACATCAAGCTGAACGGCAGCGTGGGCTGCATGGTGAACGGCGCGGGCCTGGCGATGGCCACGATGGACATCATCCAGTACGCGGGCGGCAGCCCCGCCAACTTCCTGGATGTCGGCGGGGGCGCGAGTTCGGAGCAGGTGACGCACGCGTTCCAGATCCTGCTCTCGGATCCCAGCGTCAAGGCGGTGCTGATCAATATCTTCGGCGGCATCCTGCGCTGTGACCGGCTGGCGCTCGGCGTGGTGGAGGCGGCCAAGGCCGTGGCTATCCGCGTGCCGGTTGTCGTGCGACTGGAAGGCACCAACGTCGAGCAGGGCCGCCAGATCCTGCGCGACTCCGGTTTGAATTTCACCGTCGCGAAGGACATGAAGGACGCCGCGGAAAGAGTTGTGGCGCTGGCCGCGGGCCGGTAGGCAGCCGGCAGCCGGCAATTTCTGGACTTTGGACTTTTGGACCCCATAGATGAGCATTCTCGTAGATGAAAAAACGCGCCTGATCGTGCAGGGCCTCACCGGCCGCGAAGGAACTTTCCACACGCAGCAGTCGGTGGCCTATGGCACCAAGGTCGTGGGTGGGGTGACGCCGGGCAAGGGCGGCACGACGCACGAGAATGTGCCGGTGTTCAACACGGTGGCCGAAGCGGTGCGCGAAACCGGCGCGAACGCCTCGGTGATTTTCGTGCCCGCCGCGCACGCCGCTGAAGCCGTCCTCGAAGCGGCCGATGCCGGGCTGCCGCTGGTGGTGTGTATCACCGAGGGGATTCCCACGCTGGATATGGTGCGGGTCCACGCCTTCCTGCAGAAACGCGCGACGCGGCTGATCGGCCCCAACTGCCCCGGCATCATTTCGCCGGGCAAGTGCAAGATCGGCATCATGCCCGGCCATATCCACCAGCAGGGCCATATCGGCGTCGTTTCCCGCAGCGGGACGCTGACCTACGAAGCGGTCCACCAGCTCACCGGGCTGGGGATCGGGCAGTCCACCTGTATCGGTATCGGCGGGGATCCGATCATCGGCACCAGCTTTCTCGACGCCATCCGGCTCTTCCATGAAGACCCTGAAACCGCGGCCATCGTGATGATCGGAGAGATCGGCGGCAACGCGGAGGAAACCGCGGCCACGTTCATCCGCGAGGAGGTGCGCAAGCCGGTGGTGGGCTTCATCGCCGGGCAGACGGCGCCGCCGGGCCGGCGCATGGGCCACGCCGGGGCGATCATCGCCGGCGGCCTCGGCACGGCGGCCGCCAAGATCAGCGCCATGGAGGAGGCCGGCATCCGGGTCGCCAAAACACCGGCCGCCATCGGCGAAACCGTCGCGTCGCTCCTCGGCGCGCGCCCGGCGAAAAAATAACGGGAGGTTGAAGCGTAAACGTGGAACGGACACTGACCATCATCAAGCCGGACGCGGTGGCGCGCCACATGGTTGGCGAGATCATCGAGCGCCTGGAAAAGGAAAAGTTTCGCATCGTAGCCATGAAGATGGTGCATCTCACGATGCAGCAGGCCGAGGGCTTCTATGCCGTGCACCGCCGGCGCCCCTTTTTTCCCAGCCTCACCAAGTTCATGACGGAAAACCGCATCGTGGTGATGGTGCTCGAAGGCGAGGAGGTCATCGGCAAGTTGCGCGAGCTGATGGGCGCCACCGACCCGGCGAAGGCCGGCGAAGGCACCATCCGCAAGCAGTTCGGCTCTTCGATCGAGCGCAACGTGATCCACGGCTCGGACGCGCCGGAAACCGCCCGCTTCGAGATCAGTTATTTTTTTAACGCCTTCGAGATTCCGGGAACGGCCGGCGAAAACCGGTAGCTCCTTACGTTCCAAGTCTGAGCATTTTGTGACAATCCGCCCGATAGGAAAAGCCACAGAGGCACAGAGCACACAGAGCGAACAGGGAGTAAAAGTTTCGCTCTGTGATCTCTGTGTCTCTGTGGCTTTTTTGGGGGTTAGATTTCAGAAGCATGGGTGAGCAATTTTCCCTGGATTGGAGCAAGCCGCCGGAACGGGCCGTCTACACGGTCAGCGACCTGACCG
>JBKKAI010000603.1:0-3630 GCA_046714815.1 Terriglobia bacterium
CCCACCCCCGGGGGGGGGGGGGGCGGGCCCCCCCCCCCCCCCCGCCCGTTCCGGCCTGCTCTCGCGCGGCATCCTCTACGAGTGCGTGCGCGCCGATGTGCCCTTCGTGCTGGCCGGCAGTATCCGCGACGACGGGCCGATGCCGGAAACCATCACCGACATGAACCACGCCCAGGACCTTTACGCCGAGCACCTGCAGAACGCCGCGCTGGTGCTGTGCCTGGGAACGATGCTGCACTCGATCGGCGTCGCCAACATGGTCCCCTCCTGGGTGCCGCTGGTGGCGGTGGACATCAACCCGGCGTCGGTCACCAAGATCGCCGACCGCGGCTCGAGCCAAACCATCGGCCTGGTAACCGACGTGGGGTTGTTCCTGCACCTGCTGGGGAAGATGCTGGATTGAAGGCCAGTCCAAAGTCCAATTCGGGTTTTCGACTTTGGAGTTTGGACTAGAATCAAGTCATTGTCTTTTGAACTGTGGGTAGCGCTCCGGTATTTGAAAGCGCGGCGCGGCGAGACCGTGCTGTCGGTGATCACCGCCATTTCGATTATCGGCGTCACCGCGGGTGTGGCGTCGCTGGTGGTGGCGCTGGCGGTAACCAACGGGTTTCGGCGGCACCTGGAGGAGAGCCTGCTGAGCGCCATTCCGCACGTCAACCTGCTGCGCACCGACAACGAAGGCATCGCCGGGTGGCGCGAACTGTCGAAGAAACTGGAGACGGTGCCGCACGTGGTGGCGGCCGCGCCGGCGGTGTACGCGCAGGTGCTGCTGTCGGGCCCGCGGCAGTCACAGGGAATAATGCTGAAGGGTGTTGTGCCGCAGATGGAGATGCGGGCCGGCGACCTGTTGCGCCGCCTGCGAGAGGGCTCGGTCGCGCCGCTGGCGGCCCCTCTCTCCCCGGGCGAGCCGCCGCCGGTGGTGCTGGGCAAGGAACTGGCGGATTCGCTGGGCGTGCGCACCGGCGATTCCGTCACCGCCACCTCGCCGCGCGGCCGCCTGACGCCGGTCGGCGAGCTGCCCCGCTCGAAGCGCTTCCGCGTCACGGGCGTCTTCGACAGCGGCTTTTTCAATTACGATGCCGAGTGGGCCTTCACCTCGCTCGAAGCCGCGCAACAACTGTTTCTGCTGGGCGACGTGGCCAGCGTCATCGGCCTGCGGGTGGACGACCTGCACCGCGCGCCGCAGATCGCCGGCGAGGCCCGGCGCGCCGCCGGGCCCGGCTTCGGCGCCACCAACTGGATCGAGCAGAACCGCACGCTGTTCACCGCGCTGCGCTTCGAGCGCACCGTCACCATTCTGATCATCGGCCTGATCGTCTTCGTCGCCGCGCTGAACCTGTTTATCCGCCTGTACCTGCTGGTGCTGGAGAAGAACCGCGACATCGCCGTGCTGATGGCCATGGGCGCACGCGCCGCGCAGGTGCGCCGAGTGTTCCAGTACCAGGGGCTGGTGATCGGGGGCCTCGGCACACTGTTCGGACTTGCCGCCGGATATACATTCTCGTGGCTGGCGAGCCGCTACCGGCTGATTCAACTGGAAGCGGACATCTATTCGATCCCTTACGTCCCGTTCGACGCCCGCCCGCTCGATGGGGTATGGATCGCGGCGGCGGCGCTGGCGGTCAGCTATGCCGCCACGCTTTACCCGGCCCGATCGGCGGCGCGCATCGCCCCGGCGGAAGCCTTAAGGCAGTTATGAATGATGAATGAAGAATGAAGAGGTCCATGAGTTATTTAGTGAGTCATGGCGATCGAGGCGCTGAGCCGCCGAGTTGGCCGTTTTTGGTTGCGCCGTGCTGAAAGCGGCCAATCTGACGAAGAAGTTCAGATCCGGCGAGACGGAGCTGGACGTGCTGGACGGGCTGGACCTGGAGGTGGCGGCGGGCGAGATGGTGGCGGTGATCGGCGAGTCCGGCGCGGGCAAGAGCACGCTGCTGCAAATCCTGGGCGCGCTGGACAGGCCGACAAGCGGTGAGGTATACTTCAATCACCAAGCCTTTTCCCAGTGGAGCTGGAACGAAGTCGCGGATTTTCGAAACCGGGAAGTCGGCTTTGTATGGCAGTTTCACTACCTGCTGCCGGAGTTTACGGCCTTGGAAAACGTGACCATGCCCCTGAAGGTCCGGGGCGTCGCGCCGGCGGAAGCCACCGAGCGCGGGCGAATGGTCTTATCCGAGGTGGGTCTGGGCCGCCGCGAGCGGCACCGTCCCGGTGAGCTTTCCGGCGGCGAGCAGCAGAGAGTGGCGCTGGCGAGGGCGCTGGTGGGGGGGCCGTCGCTGTTACTGGCGGACGAACCTACCGGAAACCTGGATCTCAGGACGGGCGATATGGTGTTCCGCCTGATCGAGCAACTGCATCACACCCATCGCCTTACTTCCGTCATTGCCACCCACAATCTCGTTTTTGCTCAACGGGCGGCGGCGGCCGGGCGGGCGCTGGCGCTGCAGGACGGGCGCCTGCGTCCGGTAGAGGACTGGGCGGGCCGGCAAGTGTAAGATGGAGCGCAGCACAGGCATTCCTGCCTGTGCGAAACCGGGCACAGGCAGGAATGTCTGTGCCACTCAGGGGAAAGGGACTAATGTTCGAGCGATACACCGAGAAGGCGCGGCGCGTGATCTTTTTCGCGCGCTACGAGGCCAGCCAGTTCGGAAGCCCGCATATCGAGACCGAGCACCTGCTGCTGGGCCTGCTGCGGGAAGACAAGGCGCTGACCAACCGTTTTTTACGCTCACATGCCTCGGTGGAATCCATCCGGAAACAGATCGAGGGCCACACGACGCTTCGGGAAAAAGTTTCGACTTCGGTGGACCTGCCGCTTTCGCACGAGTGCAAGCGCGTCCTGGCCTACGCGGCCGAAGAAGCCGAGAGGCTGAGCCACAAGCACATTGGAACCGAGCATCTGCTCCTCGGTCTTTTACGCGAAGAGAAATGCTTCGCCGCCGAGATCCTCCACGAGCGCGGCCTGCGCCTCTCCACGATCCGGGAGGAGCTGGCCCGCCAGCAGAGTGAAAAAGTGTCCAGCAACCGCCCCAAAGAAAGCTCGCTGCTCGCCGAGTTCAGCCGCGACCTGACGCAGGCCGCGATGGATAACGCGCTCGACCCGTTGATCGGGCGCGACAGTGAAGTCGAGCGCCTGGTGCAGATCCTCTGCCGCCGCACCAAGAACAACCCGGTGCTGATCGGCGAGCCGGGCGTCGGCAAGACGGCCATTGTCGAGGGCATGGCCCAGCGGATTAACGACGGCGACGTGCCGTCGTTCCTTGCCGACAAGCGCATCCTGGCGCTGGACCTGTCGCTGATCGTGGCCGGCACCAAGTACCGCGGCCAGTTCGAAGAGCGGCTAAAGACCATCATGAAGGAGCTGATGGAGAACCAGAACGTCATCATCTTCATTGATGAGCTGCACACGCTGGTGGGCGCGGGATCGGCCGAAGGCTCGCTGGACGCCGCCAACATCCTCAAGCCCACGCTCTCGCGCGGTGAGGTGCAGTGCATCGGCGCGACCACGCCGCGCGACTACCACAAGTACATCGAAAAGGACCGCGCGCTGGTACGGCGCTTCCAGCCGATCACGATCCGGCCGCCGGACGAGGCCGAAACCATGGCGATCCTCGAAGGCGTGCGGGAGCG
>JBKKAI010000604.1:0-2550 GCA_046714815.1 Terriglobia bacterium
GGGTGCCCGGGGGGGCGGGGGCCTCCCGCCCCCCCCCCCCCCCCGGGCCCGGAGCATCCGCTCCGGGCGTTTCCCCATTTTATTCACTGCTGTCCCCGGGGGCCGGAGAACTGCGGCTTGGCGGCGGGCGCGCCGGAGGGGGTGGCGCCGGGACGGCCGCCGTCGAGAAACTCGCGCGGGAAGCCGATCATCGGCACCGTCTCGCCGGCAGCGAACGGCTTGACGAAGCGCGGCGTCACCACCACCAGCAGCTCGGTGTTGGTCTTGTTGAGCTGGCGCGAGCGGAACAGCCGCCCCAGGATCGGCACGTCGCCGATGCCGGGAATCTTGCTGACGATTTCGGTGACGCGGTTGTCAATCAGTCCGGCGATGGCGAAACTCTCACCCTCGCGCAGGTCCACCTCGGTATCGGCGGTGCGCGAGCTGATGGCGGGGATCAGAAAGCCCTGGATGGTCAACGCATTCGAAAAATCGAGCGCGCTGACCTCCGGCCTTACCTTCAGGTGGATCAGGCCGGTGGCATCCACGGTGGGCGTGAACGTCAACTGCACGCCGAAGCGGCGGAACTGGATGGTGACCACCGGCGCGGAGTTGCCGCCGCTGCCGCTGGTGCTGATAACCGGAAAAGGAAATTCGCCGCCGGCCAGGAAGCTGGCTTCGCGTCCGCTCACCGTGATCAGGTTGGGCTCCGCCAGAATTTCCAGCAGGTTCTTGCTCTGCAGCAGGCGCAGCGTAGCGCCGAAGTTCAGATCGGGACGGAAGGCGAACAGATTCAGCAGGTCGCTGACGCTGACCTGCACGTTGCCCACCCTCGGCTGTCCCTCCGGGCCCTCCTGAAACTGCAACTGGCCAATGCGCGGGAACTGGAACTGCTGCGTGGTTGAGTTGCTGATCAGCTTGTTGTTGACGCTGAAAATGTTCAGCCCAAACTGGCTCAGCGCCGCGCGATCCACGGTGGCGAACTTCACCTGCAGCATCACCTGGCGGGACTCGGGCGGCGGCGCCTGCAACAGGTTCACCACGGACTTGGCATGGATCGAGGCGATGGCCGCGGCGCGCTGCGCCACCTCGGGGCTGGATACAACACCCGTGAGCAGGATGGCGTCTTTGCTGCTGGCCACCTGGATTTGCTCGTTGGGAAGCGTGGCGCGAATCTGCTGCTGGATTTCGGTCAAATCCGGCTGCACGGTCACTTCGTAGCGAGACACGCCGTTTCCGTGCCAGATCATGGCCGTGGTCTGGCCCGGGCCTTTGCCGTTTAGCAGCACTTCGCGCGGCGAAACGACGACGATGTCGGCGATGGCCGGCTCCGAGACGGCCACGCGTTCGACGGTATCCAGAAACTGGAGCAATTCGCCACGGCCCACCACCAACGCTATCGGGCGCGAGCCAAGCGGCGTGGGGGGCGCTGCGAGTTGCGGCGCCACGGCCGGGGCCTGGACCGCGGGAGCCGGAGCCGCCACGGGCGGTTTCTGGGCTTCAACGGCGCCGGCCATGCACAACGCGCACAAAAGCAACCCCCCGATTTTCATGGGAACACTTCCTCGCTGACTTTCGTGCCGCGAAATACCTTGATGACGATCGAGCCGTTCTGCTGGACTTTGCCCTGTGTGGTGGCCCCCTTGTCGCCCCCCTTGTCGCCCCCCTTGTCGCCCGGTGTGGCGCCCTGTGCAGCGACTGCCGGTCTGGCTTTCGCAGCCGTCGGCGCGGCAGGCTTTGCGGAAGCGGCAACCGTTGCCGCACGCGGCCGGCCCGCTGCGTCGTCCATTCCCAGGTCGCTCGAACGCACCGGACGGCTGTCACTCTCAACGGAGTTGTCGAGCGGGTTGCGCAGCGCCAGGTGGATGCGGCCGCGCTGCACCGCCAGCGCCAGTTTTTCGGCGTCCTCCTGGGTCACCAGCAGCGTGGCCACCGTTTGCGCCGGCGTCGCGCGCGTATCGGTCCTGGCGCTCGGCTCCAACTGCTTTCCGTAGGCGATCACCTTGACGTTCTGCAGAATCGTGGTGGTGGCCGCGTCGTTGTTGGCGCCGATGCGGGTGAACAGCACGTCCACGCGCGTGCCGGGCTGTGCGAAGCCGGCCACGCCGGACATCTCGTTCACCTGGACGGAAACGGCCCGCATGCCCGGCTCGATCAGCGCGGTCAAGCCTTCGCCGCTGCCCCTGCCGGCCAGCTTGCGATCGAGCACCAGTTCGTGCGCCGAGACGGCCACGGCCACCGAGCGGTCCACCAGGTCGGCGGTCTTGAAGGCCGCACCCTGCGGCAAGTCCTTACGGTCAATCACCACCAGCTTCAGGTCGGCCGAGGCCAGGCGCTTGCCGGCGGGCAAGTCGCGGGAGGCGGCCACGGCCTGCACGGTCTCGCGCTTCAGCGGCGCGGTGGTCCTCTTGTAGACCCACCAACTCAGCAGCAGCGCCGAGAGCCAGGCGATCCCGAACGCGAAAAGAACTCGATGACGTTGCATAAACAAAGGCCCGCTTCACACCCAGTCGAACCAACGCACAGGCGAGAAGGCCTGTGCCACCTACATCACCAGGCTCAAAAGAACGC
>JBKKAI010000605.1:0-3787 GCA_046714815.1 Terriglobia bacterium
ATACGCGGATGCCGAGCCGCTCTTCCGGCGCTCGTTGACGATTCGGGAGAAAGCGCTGGGGCCGGAGCATCCCAACGTGGCCACCGTTTTGGAAGGCTACGCGAAGCTTCTGAGAACAACCGATCGCCAGGCTGAGGCCGAAAAAATGGAAACTCGCGCCAAGGGTATCCGAACCAGGCTTGGCAAATCGAATGCCCCGTAGGCTTCGACCGAAGCCAGTCGCTCGCTGGCAGCGGAGCGGGCGGTTCTGCCGCTCGTGGCGTTTTGTCGGTGGTTACTTGTCGCGGTAGAAGCTCTGCCGCCACCAGCCCGCCGCGGCGGGTTGTTCGGGTAAATCGCGTGGGTCGGGCTGATCCGCCAGGCAGCGTGGACCAGCGCGAAGTGTTGGATTTTAGAATGTCAATTACTTTTGGCGATGATCAGAGCAGGCGGAAGCAAACGGGCCGGCCGTTTCGGGTTCCCGGCCGGAAGCGCCACTTCCGCACGGCCACCAGCGCTTTTTCGTCGAGGCCCAGTCCCAGGCTGCGCACGATCTGCGCCTCGCGCGCACTGCCGTCGGAGGCCACTACGCCGCGGCGACCTCGGGATGACAGCCAAGGGCAGGTAGCGATTTTTGCAAATACCTCCTCTGCGCCCTCTGCGTCTCTGCGTTGAGGTTCTGGCTTGGTTCCGGGACGTCCAAGATTCAACGCAGAGGCGCAGAGGCCGCGGAGAACACCCCAGAGCCTTAACGGCGCCGCAGGAGTGCGGGTTTCAAAACTTACAGGAGCCGGAAGGTGACTTCGATCGAGGCGGCTACCGGGACGGCTCGGCCGTCCTTCATGCCGGGTTTGAATTTCCACTGCTTGACGGCTTCCAGTGCTTTTTCATCAAGACCCAGGCCGAGGCTGCGAACCACGCGGACATTGCGCACCTGGCCGTCGGGTTCAACCACCGCGTACAGCACGACCGTGCCCTGGTACTTGGCCTTGCGGGCTTCTTCGGTGTACTCGGGCTCAACGCGGTAAACCAACTGCGGCGCGCTGACGCCGCCGCCTATGCGTAACGGGCCGCCGCCCACGCCGCCACCGTCACCGGGGCCGACACCGCCGCCGCGGCCCGGTCCGACGCCGCTGCCGTAGCCGGAACCGATGCCGCCGCCGGCGCCGGGCCCGCTTGAAGGCGGCCCGATCTTGCCGAGCGGATCCCCCAGCACGGCCATGTTTGGTTGCGGCAGCTTGATGTCGGGTGGAACAAGAACCGTGGGCTCGACGGGTAGCTTGGGGTTCTCGTTGCGCAGGATCACAGTCGGAGGGGCCAACTGCTCGAGCGCGAATTTCGGCAGCTTGCCCTTCGAGGCATCTTCGGGCGAGCGGTCCCCACCCCCGCCGCCGCCGCCGGCCTGCTTGCTCGAAGGCGGCAACTCCGGCAGGTAGGGCGAAATGTCGGTCGGCGTATAGACGAGATTTCTTATGACGGGCACGGCCTTGGTCGCGACGATCTTACCGCTTATCAGCAGCACCGCAATCAACACGGCGTGCACCAGCAGCGACAGCGGACCCGAGATCTTGCCGTAGCGATAGTCGCCCCAAATGTCCTTCACCGGAACCGGCTTCGATGTCACCTCCAGCGGCGGAGGCTTCTTGGCGAAAAGCCATTTGAGGTTGTCCTTCAGCGAGACGTACCACGGCGCATCCGTCTCGATCAACAAACGGTTCAAATGGACATCGGGTTCGGTAATGCTCGGCATCAGGCGACACCGTCACCTTTACCCCGGTCTCCGAAACTAGGGGAACCGAAGTTCTCTATTGAAGATAGAACAATCCGAGGGCGTTGTCTAGTGAAGGTTGGAGGGCGGGAGGGGCGAACGCCAAAGACCCTACAGCAAGCGGAAAGTGACTTCGATGGAAGCGGCCACGGACACCGGCTGGCCGTTGCGCAGGCCGGGCCTGAATTTCCACTGCCGGACGGCCTGCAGCGCCTTCTCATCCAGGCCGAGGCCCAGGCTGCGGGTCACGCGAACAGTACGCACCACGCCGTCGGGATCCACCACGGCATACAGCACGACGGTGCCCTGGTACTTGGCCTTGCGCGCTTCTTCGGTGTATTCGGGCTCGACACGGTACACCAGTTGCGGGGCGCTGACGCCGCCGCCGGGACGGAATACGCCGCCACCAATGCCGCCGCCCTCGCCGGGGCCCACGCCGCCGCCGCGGCCGGAGCCTACGCCGCCGCCGTAACCGGAACCGATGCCGCTGCCGGCGCCGGGACCGTTCGAAGGCGGACCGATCACGCCCTTCGGATCACCCAACTGTGCCAGGTTCGGCTGGGGCACCTTCAGGTCCGGTGGCACGATCACGCTGGGCTCCACAGCCAGCTTGGGATTCGGGTTGCGGATGATCACGGTGGGAGGCGCAAGCTGCACCGGGTCGAACTTGGGGAGCTTGCCCTTGGAGGCCGGTTCCGGGGAGCGGTCTCCGCCGCCACCGCCGCCGCCGGCCTGCTTGGCGGCCTTCGGCAATTGGGCCAGGTACGGGGAAACTTCAACAGGCGTGTAGACGAGCTTTTCCCTCGCGATCGGCACGATCACGTTCTGCGCCACCCACTTGCCGCTCCACAGCAGCAGGGCGATCGCCACGCCGTGCAGCGCCACCGACAGCGGGCCGGAAATCTTGCCGTAGCGGTAGTCGCCCCAGATTTCTTTCACCGGAACCGGCTTCGAAGTGACCTCCAAGGGAGGCAACTTCTTGCTCGAGAAGAGCCAGCCCAGGTTCTCTTTCAGCGAGACATACCAAGGCTGCTGCGTCTCCACCAGCAGGCGGGACAGGTGGGGATCAGGCACGGTCGTCAGTTCGATCCGGTCCGCGGCGTGCCGCGGCCGGGGCTCGTCGGGGCGAATAGAGATGATTGGCATGGAACTGGTCCGCTGAAATAGACGCCGCCTCCCCCCGTCCGGTTACAGGAAAATGGCGTGGCACAGGCATTCCTGCCTGTGCGGTGTTTTTCAGCAAGTTAGCAGCCGGACACAGGCAGGAATGCCTGTGCCACAGGATGTTATAATCAGGGATTCACTCGAAATTCACCGGAGCCTGATGCCAGCGCCCTTAGACCTTAAGACCACCATCAACCTGCCGCGCACCGACTTTCCCATGAAGGCCAACTTGCCGCAGCGGGAGCCGGAGATGCTGCGCCGCTGGTATCAGGACGGGCTGTACGAGCGCATCCGCGAGCGGCGGCGCGGCGCCCCGCCATACATCCTGCACGACGGCCCTCCCTACGCCAACGGCAACTTCCACCTGGGGACCGCGCAGAACAAGATCGTCAAGGACTTCATTGTGAAGTCCCGCACCATGGCCGGTTTCGACGCCCCTTATCTGCCGGGATGGGACTGCCACGGCCTGCCCATCGAAATCAAGGTGGACCAGCAGCTCGGCGGGCGCAAAGCGCACATGTCGCCGCAGGAAATCCGCCGCGAGTGCCGCAAGTACGCCGAGAAGTACGTCGGGCTGATGCGCGAGGATTTCAAGCGCCTGGGAGTGTTCGGCGAATGGGAGCGGCCCTACCTGACGATGAGCGCCGAATACCAGGCAACCATCGCCGGAGCGTTCCTCGACTTCCTGGAAAAGGGCTACGTATACAAGGGGCTCAAGCCGGTGAACTGGTGCATCTTCGACCAGACCGCGCTGGCCGAGGCCGAAGTGGAATACGCAGATCACAGCAGCCCTTCGGTCTGGGTGGCCTATAACGAAACCCAAACCACGGGCGCGCCGGGCCGCTTCGGCGGGAATTTGCGCGCGATCATCTGGAC
>JBKKAI010000606.1:0-4663 GCA_046714815.1 Terriglobia bacterium
CTCCTCTTTGATGCTGCGGTAGAGCAGCTTGTGCTCGAAGAACAGCACCGGGTCATTGTCGCGCACGGCGGACTTGATCAGGCCGCGCGCGTCATACGGCGTCGAGGGCGCCACCACCTTCAGCCCCGGCGTGTGCACGAAGGCCATTTCCGGGTTCTGCGAATGGAAAGGGCCGCCGTGGATGCCGCCGCCCGACGGGCCGCGGATCACCATCGGCACGCCGACGCCCCAGCGATACCGGGACTTGGCGGCGAAATTCACAATCTGGTCGTAGGCGCAGGAGATGAAGTCGGCGAACTGCATCTCGACGATGGGGCGCAGGCCCATGAACGCCGCGCCGATGGCCGTGCCCACGATGGCCGCCTCGGAAACCGGCGTGTCCACCACGCGCCGCGCGCCGAACCGCTCCCGCATCCCCACGGTCCCCTTGAACGCGCCGCCGTAGATGCCGATATCCTCGCCGATCATGAACACGTCCGGATCGCGCTCCATTTCCTCCCAGAGCCCCTGCCGGACGGCCTCAACGTAAGTCGTTAACATAATGATGAATGATGGATTATGAATTATGAGTGAAACTTTTAACTTTTAACTCATGACTGGTGACTGGCTTTTCCTTCGCCGGAGCTTCGTACACATTCTCCAGTAGCGTGGCCGGATCGGGGAACGGGCACTGCTCGGCCCAGCTCACCGCATCGTCCACCTCGGCGCCGATGCGCCGGCCCAGGTCATCGCGCGCCGCTTCGGAAAGGAAGCCCCACTCCATCATCACCGCTTCCAGCCGCGTGATGGGGTCCTTCTTGGTCCATTCCTCGAACAGCGCCTTGGGCACGTACTCGGCCGGGTCGTGCGCCGAATGGCCGGTCATGCGGAACGTCTTGCACTCGATCATCGCCGGACCATGCCCGGAGCGGGCGTGCGTGGCGGCGCGCTGCGTCGCCTGGTAAACGGCGATTACGTCATTGCCGTCCACCACTTCGGCCGGCATACCGTAGGCCGGGCCGCGGTCGGCCACGTTCTTCACCGGCATCTGCATCTCGATCGGGGTCGAGTAGGCGTACTGGTTGTTGTTGCAGATATAGATGATGGGCAGCTTCTGGACGGCGGCCAGGTTCAGCGCCTCGTGCCAGTCGCCGCGGCTGGTGGCGCCATCGCCGAAATACGAGAACATGATGTTGGGCAGGTTGCGGTAACGCAGCGCGAAGGCGACGCCGCCCGCCACCGGGACCACCGCACCCAGGCTGCTGATGAAGGCGATGATGCCCAGCCCCAGGTCGCCCATGTGCATGTTGCCGTCGCGCCCGCGGGTCGGCCCGGCCTCGCGCCCCAGGTACTGCGCCAGCACAATGCGCGCGCTCATGCCCCGCACCAGGAAAACGCCCAGGTCGCGGTGCGACGGCGAGAGAAAGTCATCCGGCTCCGCCAGCACCGAGCTGCCGATCCCGATGGCCTCCTGGCCGCGGCCCACGTACACCCCGCCCACGACCAGGCCCTGCCGATACAGCTTCCGCTCGATGCGGTCCTCCAGCTCGCGCTGAAGCTTCATGAAGTACAGCATTCGATGAAGCAGCTCGGAGTCCAGTTCCAAAGGCAATCTCCCTGTAGAAAGGTGTCTGCTCCCGAAACGGTGGGCCATTCTATCACCGCGGGCGCGCTATACTATCACGTCGCACAGGCTCGCCGCCACGAGCCTGCGCCGGGTTTCACACGTGGCACAGGCATTCCTGCCTGTGCCGGGTTTCGCCTGATGAACTACCGCTGGAAGCCAATTGTTCTGGAAAGGGTCTATGACCTCGATCGCGGCACGAATTCCGATCGGATTCAGCCGGCCTTCAATCAGTGGCTCGATGAATGCATGGCGGTTGCCCTGAGGGAATGGGGGGATCGGATGTGAGGGAAGTCGCTATACTTACCCCTATGAAAAGCTTTCGATTGGTTACACTTGGCTGCTTGCTCGCCGCGGCCGCCGCATCGGCGCAGGACAGGCCGATCCGCGTGGGGATCATCGGCCTGGACACCTCGCACGTGACGGCCTTTACGCGGCTGCTCAATGACCCGTCGTTGCCCGACCATGTTCCGGGCGCCCGCGTCGTGGCCGCCTACCCCGGTGGCAGCCCCGACGTGCCCTCCAGCGCCAACCGCATCGAGAAATTCACCGCCGAACTGCGCGACAAGTGGAAGATCGAGATCGTCAAAGACATCCCCACGCTTCTTTCCAAGGTGGACGCCGTGCTGCTGGAGAGCGTGGACGGCCGCGTCCACCTGGAGCAGGTGAAGCCGGTGCTGGCCGCCGGCAAGCCGGTGTTCATTGATAAGCCGATGACCGCCAGTTTTCGCGATGCGCGCGAGATCGCGCGGCTGGCGAAGCAGGCGGGCGTGCCCTGGTGGAGCGCTTCCAGCCTGCGCTTCGCGCCGTCGCTCGCCGCGCTGCGCTCGGGCGCCGAGGCCGGCCTGCTGCACGGCGCTCTGACGTACGGGCCGGCCACGCTCGAACCCACCAACCCCGGCCTGTTCTGGTACGGCATCCACGCCACCGAAATGCTGTACACGCTGATGGGCCCAGGCTGCGAAGAGGTCACCGACGTCCACACCGAGGGCGCCGACGTCGTGGTCGGACGCTGGAAAGACGGGCGGCTCGGCGTGGTGCGCGGCATCCGCAAGGGCAAGGCGGACTACGGCGCCGTCGCTTACGGCGCGAAGTCCGTCCAGCACACGCAGTCGTTCGGCGCCGGCTATCGGCCGATGCTGGTCGAGGTGATAAAGTTCTTTCACACCCGCGTCCCGCCCGTTCCCAACGACGAGACCATCGAGATCATGGCCTTCATGGAGGCCGCCGAGCGCAGCCGCAAGCGCGGCGGCATGCCGGTGAAGCTCAGCGATCTGGACTGAGCGCCGTGTTTCTCGCCACTCTGCTCCGGAAGACGTTTTCCGCGTCGCCGATGGTGAACGAAGTGGCGCTGCGGCGCCGGGCGGCGTCCGCCTTCCCGGAGCTCGGCTATGCGCGGCTGACGACCGAAATGCTGCGCGACATCGCGCGCGACGAAGGCGCAGACTTCGCCGCGGCGCTGTTCTTCGACCGCATCCGCCGCTCGCCGGAGCACGGCGTGTTCATCGCGGAGCTGGAGGCGCTCGATCCCTGCCTGGCCTCACTGCCCCGCCTCGCGGGGAAACTGCTGGTGGCGCCGGCCGCGTTTTATCGCGAGTATCCGGAGCTGGGCGGCGACGGCGCAATCGTGCGCGACGTGGCGCGCGAATTCGGGCTCGAAGCGCAGGTCATCCCGGTGCGCAGCGTCGGCTCGGTCACCGAGAACGCCCAGGTCATTGCCGGCTGCCTGGCCGCCGAGCCGGACCGGTCCGTCATCCTGGCGTCGCTCAGCAAGGGCGGGGCCGACGTGCGCGTCGCGCTGGAAGCCAATCCGGCGCTGGCGCGAAAAATCCGCGTCTGGCTGCAGATCTGCGGCCTGGTTCGCGGATCGCCCATCCTCGACGAGCTGCTCGCCAATCCCTGGTGGCAGCGCACCGTCCTGCGCGTCTGGCTGGCGCGGATCGGCGCGGACATGCGGTTGGCAAGCGAGCTGGCGCACGCGCCGGGATCGCTGCTGGCCGGCCCCGCCGCGGCCCCGCCGGACCTGCCGGTCATCAACATTATCGGCGTTCCGCTCTCCTCCCACGTCACCGGCAGTGTTCGGGAACGCTACCTGCGGATGGCCCCGCTCGGCCCCAACGACGGCAGCACCCTGCTGCGCGATGCGATTATCGAGCCCGGCCTGGTCTATCCCGTCTGGGGCGCCGACCATTATTTTCGCGTACCGGCCGTCTCACTCCTGCTCTACCGCCTGTTCCTTTACCTGGCAGGCAAGGACGCTCCAACGCGCCCTTCGGAATTTTGCCATTGACGATTTATCATTGACGATTTACAGCACGCCGGGAAGTTCAATCGTCAATGATAAATCGTCAATGGCAAAATTCATTTCAGGCGGTTGCCGCAGTCGGGACAGAACTTCGTTCCGGCTTCGACCTGCTTGCCGCACTTGGGACAGCCGGATTTGGAGCGCAGCGGCTTGCCGCACTCGGGACAGAACTTGCTCGCCTGCGTTTTGGCGCCGCACTCCGGGCAGAAGGCCACGGCCTCACCGGCCATGTCCACGTCCTTGATGTAGTTGGTCTCGGAAGCTTTCAGCCACACCTGGCCTTTTGTCGCGTGGGCCTGGGCGGCGGACATCTCCTCCTCGAGGTCCGGCGCGCAGTCTTCGCAGAGCCCACGCTTCTGGTTCCAGCAGTTCTCCGGACACACCCACTTGCCGCAGCGGGAGCATTGCTTGAAATGCGGCTGGGCCTCCTCAACGGCGGTGCGGAAGGCATCGTCGTGCGCTTTGCCGCCCACCGCCCGCTGGATCGCGTAGGCGCTGTCGCCCGCCTGCCCGAACACTCCGCCGAACAGGCCGCCTGCCGCGTGCAGCAGCCCGCCGGCCACGCCCGTCACCGACGTCTGGAAGCTGGACATGTAGCCGTTGCCGCACTTGTCGCAAAAAAACTTGAACTGAAAGCCGCGGTCGGTGGAAAGGTCCTGGTGGTTCTGTGTAAACTGGATCAGTCCCATGGGTCGGATTCTAACCCGGATTATTCATGAGCAGGCGCCGAACTTCTGGAGTGCGGTGGCTTGCCA
>JBKKAI010000607.1:0-2750 GCA_046714815.1 Terriglobia bacterium
GATCAGCAGGCCGAATTC
The DNA here is from genome assembly GCA_046714815.1 of Terriglobia bacterium. GTDB lineage: Bacteria > Acidobacteriota > Terriglobia > JAJPHL01 > JAPKYU01 > JBKKAI01. The sequence goes on from JBKKAI010000607.1 coordinate 19, forward strand.
ACGGCCCACCGCCTGCGCCAGCCTCAGCACGCAGAATCAGCCGAGGCAGAACGCGGCGAACCCGCCGCAGGCCGCCTACAGGCGGTCGAGAAACCGCCTCAAGGGCTTACTTTCCGCGGTAGGTTTTCAGGATGGCTTCGCCGTCCGCGCCGGCGGCCTTGAGCCACTCGGCGGCGATGGTATCGCCGACCTTGGTCATTGCCGACATCAGGGCCGCATCGGGATTGTGCACCGTCATGCCGTTGTCGGCGAGCGTCTTGTTGGCATCCGACTCCCGCTTGCGCGAGAGCTCCCAGCCGCGCTTTTCGGCGGCGTCGGCCGCGTCGGTGAGCGTCTTCTTCTGCGCGGCGCTCAGCGCCTGGAAGGCGCGGTTGTTCACCACCACCACGTTTTTCGGGTGCATGGCGTTGGTGGTGTAGTAGTTCTTCACGAACTCCCAGGCCTTGGTGGAGGTGCCGGTGGCCGAGGAGGTGATCATCGCGCTGATGGTGCCGGTGGCGAACGCCTGCGGCACCTCCGGCACCTGGATCACTGTCGGGCTCGCGCCCAGCAGTTCCGCGAGCCGCGCCGTGTAGGCCGAGTAGGTGCGGAACTTGGTGCCCTTGAAGTCATCTACGCTCTTCAGCGGGGTCTTGGTGTACAGGCCCTGTCCCGGCCAGGCAACCGAGTACAGCAGCACCAGGCCGCGGCCCTCGAGCTTCTTCGCCAGGATGGACTTCTGCGCCTGGTACAGCTTCCAGGCATTGTCATAGCCGGCGGCGAGGAACGGCACGTTGTCGGCGTTGAACACGGCTTCCTCGTTGCCGAACTGGCCGAGCAGGAATTCGGCGATCGGCACCTGGCCGGTGGAGACCGCGCGCAGCATGTCCGGGTGCTTGATCAGCGAGCCGTTCGAATGCACGTTGATGTCGATCTGCCCACCGGAGGCCTTCTTCACGTCCTCGGCGAACTGGCGCACGTTGATGGTGTGGAATTCACCGTCGGAGTAGGGCGTCGGCATGTCCCACTTGGTCTGGGCCTGGACGGTACCGGCCAGCAGGAGCGCCGCGACAGGGGCAAGCAGGGGCTTGAGTTTCATGTTTTTCCTTTGAATTTAAGACTGAAGCTGCTTGGCGACATCATCGGCTAACGCGAGCGACGCTGTCAATCCGGGCGACTCGATGCCGAACAGGTTCACCAGTCCCGCCACGCCGTGCTCGGCCGGGCCCTGGATGACGAAATCGGCCGCCGGCTCCTTCGGCCCGGAGATCTTGGGCCGGATGCCGGCATAACCGGGCGCAAGTGCCCCATCCGGGAGCGCCGGCCAGTAGCGGCGGATCGCCGCGTAGAAGCGCTCCGAGCGCCGCGGGTCCACCTCGTAATTGATGCCATCCACCCACTCCACATCGGGTCCGAAGCGCGCCTGGCCGGCGAGGTCGAGCGTCACGTGAACGCCCAGGCCGCCTGGCTCGGGCACGGGGTAGACCAGCCGCGAGAACGGCGGCCTGCCGGCAAGCGAGTAGTAATTGCCCTTGGCGTAGAACTCCGGGGGCACGCGGTTCGCCGGCATGCCCTCGATCAGGCGTGCAACGCTGGGGGCACGGAGCCCGGCGCTGTTGACCAGGATCGCCGTTCTTATTTTTGTTTCACCGACCCGAAGTTCAAAATCCTTGCCGGTAAAAACCGCTTTTTTCAGCGAACTCTTCAACGCCAGCATTGCCCCCGCCGCTTCCGCGTCTCCAAGGTACGCCAGCATCAGCGCGTGGCTGTCGATAATCCCGGTGGAGGGCGAATGCAGCGCGGCGACGCAATGCAGCGCGGGTTCCAGGCGCATGGCTTCCGCGGCCGGGATCTCGGCCACGTCGGTGACGCCGTTTGCGTGGGCTTTTGCCTTAATCGAAAGAAGTTCTTCCTTCTGTGCATCCGAAGTCGCAACAATCAATTTTCCACAGCGCCGGTGCGGCACGCCATGGCTGGCGCAATACTCGTAAAGGCGGAGCCTGCCGGCAACGCAGGCGCGGGCCTTGAGCGATTCCTTCGGGTAGTAGATGCCGGCGTGGATCACCTCGGAATTGCGCGAACTGGTGTGCGTGCCGATCGCATCCTCGGCTTCGAGGATCACCACTTCCCGGCCCGCCAGGGCCAGCGCGCGCGCGACGGCAAGGCCGACGACACCTGCGCCGATGACCACGCATTCGACCTTATCCATGCACTATTTTTCTGAAATAAAGCTTCTCGGCAAGGAACGCGGCAGTGCCGAACACCGCCACGGCGACTGCCATCGGGCGCGTCGTGCCGTCGAAGGCCCCCGCCAGGCCCGCGCTCACGCCCGCGCCCAGGCCAAAGGGCAGCGCGCCCAGCAGCGAAGAAGCCGCGCCCGACATCCGCGGAAAGGGCGACAGCGCGGCGGACGTGGCGCTCGGAATCATGAACGAGCAGCCGAACACGTAAAGAATCATCGGCAGTACGACCGCGCTCCAGTGCGGCGCGCCGGCGAGCGCCAGCGCCGCGAGCAGCAGGCCGCCGGCAAAGGCGAGCGCCGCGCCCAGCCGCACCATGCGGCCGACGCCGAGTCGCACCACGATGCGGCTGCCGGTGATGGCGCCGGCGATCTGACCGAGCATGACCAGCGCAAACAGCAGGCCGAACGTGGCCGGCGTCAGGTGCAGCGCCTGCACCATCGCTACCGGTGAATTGGTGACGAAGGCGATGATGCCCAATTGCGCGAGCAGCATGGTGGCGAGCGAGGCGCG
>JBKKAI010000608.1:0-2590 GCA_046714815.1 Terriglobia bacterium
ACCAAGGGCACGCTCGACTGGGCGTATCCGCCGTTCATCCTCGCCTCTACCGCCAGCGCGCTCGGCTGGGAGGTCTCGATGTTCTTCACGTTCTACGGGCTGGGCCTTCTCCGGAAGGACATCAGCGACCTCAAGGTCAGCCCGCTCGGCAATCCCGGAATGCCGATGAAGATGCCCTTCGGCCCGGACTGGTTCAAGGGCATCAACTGGAACATCCCGAACGCGATCCAGGCCATCGTGCCCGGCTTCGAGACCATGGCGACCTCGCTGATGAAGCAGACCATCCAGAACAAGGGGGTCGCCGGCGTGGCCGAGTTGCGCCAGGCGTGCATCGAAGGCGGCGTCAACCTGATCGGCTGCCAGATGACCGTGGACCTGTTCGGTTTCACGCGCGACGATTTCATCCCGGAAGTGAAGGATTACTGCGGCGCCGCGACGTTCCTGCCGATGGCGCGGGACGCCGATGTGAGTTTGTTTATCTAGCAATCGTGCATAGACAGGGAAAAGGGAGGAAGAAAATGAAGCTGCTCAGATTCGCGGTCGCCGCCGCGCTCGCCGCGCCGTTGTCCGCACTCGCCACAGACGGGTATTTTTCGCACGGCTACGGCTTGAAAGCCAAAGGCATGGGCGGCGCAGCAACCGCAATGGCGATAGATTCGTTCGGTGGAGCCAACAACCCGGCCTCCATGGTCTGGGTGGGCAATCGACTGGACGTGGGGCTGGACTGGTTCAGCCCGAAACGCAGCGTGGAGCGTACCGGAAGCACCGCCGGGCTCAACGGCAGCGCGAGCAGCGAGAAGAACGACTTCTTCATTCCGGAATTCGGCTACAACAAGATGCTGGGCTCTGACATATCCCTAGGGGTGACGGTATACGGGAACGGCGGCATGAATACCAGCTATCCGGGCGGCCAGATCGCCACCGCGCCGGGCTCGACCTTTACCTGTCCGGGATTTCTGGGTTTTCCGCCCTCGACTGCGGGCGCTACACCACCGCCGTACAACCTGCTGTGCGGCAGCGGAAAGCTCGGCGTTGACCTGATCCAGCTCGTCGTCGCGCCGACCTTCGCCATGAAGGTGAACAAGGAGCATTCCTTCGGCGTATCCCCGCTGATCGGCTATCAGCGCTTCAAGGCCGAGGGGCTGCAGGGGTTTTCCGCGTACTCCACCGACCAGACCAAGCTGACCAACAACGGTTATGACAGTTCTACCGGCTTCGGCGTGCGCGTGGGTTGGATGGGCAAGGTCTCCGACAACGTGACCTTGGGCGCGGCCTACGCCACCAAGATGCGCATGAAAAAGTTCGACAAGTACGCGGGCCTGTTCGCTGAGCAGGGCGACTTCGACCTGCCCGAGAACTGGAACCTCGGCATCGCCTTCAAGCCCGCGCCGAGCGTCACCGTCGCGCTCGACTACCAGCGCATCAACTACGGCGGCATCCGATCGGTCGCCAATCCGATGGCGAACACCGGCAACGGCACGGCCGCGTCGTTCTTCATCAACAACTCGCTTGGCTGCGACACCTGCCGCGGTTTCGGCTGGTCGAACGTGGGCGTAATCAAGCTGGGCGTCGAGTACCAGTACAGCGGGAGCCTGACGCTGCGGGCGGGCTACAACCGGGTCAATAACCCGATCCAGCCGCGCGACGTCACGTTCAACTTTCTCGCACCGGGCGTGGTGCAGGATCATTACACGCTCGGCATGACCTACGGGGTGACCAAGGACACGGAGGTGACCGTATCGTACATGCACGCGAGCGAGAAATCGGTGACCGGAACCAGCCTTTTCAATACGTGGACCGTTCCCTTCGGCTTGGGGACCGGCGGAACCGAAAAGATAAAGATGTACCAGAACTCGCTCGGCGTCGCGTTCGGCTGGAAGATGTGATGCGCGCGTAACGATTCCGGACTTGCACAAGGGCCGAATCGACTCGGCCCTTTTTCTTGCCGACTGAGAGGAGAAGAGTATGAAATCCGGAAATTGGAGAAAACTGTCCGCGATAGCCGGCCTGGGCATGCTGCTATCGGCGGCGGGCGCGGTGCAGGCCCAGACCGACATGATGTCCGCGGTATGGGCGAAGTCGGCCTGCGACGCGTGGAACGCGGAGCCGGTGCTGACGGATAAGTTGGTCGAGTCGGGCTGGGTGAAGAACAACGCCAACCGCGGCTTCAAGGTAATTCAGACCTACCGCACGGAGTGCAAGGACAGCCCGCGGGTCGAGCTGCGGATTGCCGAACAAGGCGGCAAGGCGCGCTGCACCTACGGCGGCAAGGTCGAGACCGCCAAGCTCGATCTGACGGCCGACTATGTGATGCACGCCGAAACCGCGCGCTGGCAGGAGATGGGGCGGGGCGAATACGGTCCGATGCGCGCGATGATGTTCGGGCGCCTGCAGTTCGATGGGCCGAGCTTCGAAGCGATGAACAACATGGACCCCTTCGAGAAGTTCCTGCTGCTCGTCGGCAAGGTGCCGGGCGGCGCCGCTTGCCCGAAGTAACGGCCTGCCACGTTGATACAACGCCTGGCGAAGGGGTGAGTATTACCTCGATTGTGATAGCGAAGCGAGGAGGTTCCGTGGAAGACTGCAAACC
>JBKKAI010000609.1:0-9317 GCA_046714815.1 Terriglobia bacterium
TCGAAGCTCCAGTTCCGAACATGTTTGAGCAGCGCCAACCGCAGCACCACTTCGGCCGGCGTTTGCGGCCGGCCCCGCCGCCGGCTTTCCGGATAGCGCCGGGCCTGCGCCTCGTACACGCTCTCGATCAGCCCTTCCTCCTCGAGCAGCGCCCTATTCACTGCGCTGATTGCGGCCAGACCTCAGCGGGCCGTATAGCAGATATTCTCAATGGTCAACCGAATATATTCACGTTTCGGCTGCGGAAAACCGTCGCTCTGCGGCAGGGCCCGCCCATTCTGATCCGTCTTCACACCTATGACGAGAGCGCCCCCTCGCGTGTTGGCGAACGAGGAGACGATCTTGGGGAGCTTTGCCTTGACATCCTCATTTAGCCAGGCGCCGCTCCCGAACTCCACGGATCGCCTCGAGGACTACCAGGCCAGTCACATCGAGCGCCTTCCAGATTGCCACGTAGTGCGCGACGCGCTTCAGCGCATCTTCCAGCGACAACGGACCGCCAGTTTGCGAGTGACGGTGACAAAAAATTCCGAGAGGACTTGCGCGCTGACAGCGCCCTCCCGGGCCGAAGTCAGCGCCTCAAGCAGCTCCGCGGCCCGCTCCTGTTTTTCCGGTTCCGTCCGATCGTAGGCGTAAACCAGGAGGCGGAGATCATTCGAAAAGCCCTGGACCTTCATCGGCCCACACCGGGATGGTGATGGTGCTGGCGCTGGCCATCATGGCGCGCATTGACTGGCGTCCGACGCTGACCGCCTTCCTGCCCGTTCCGGCAGTGTCGGTGGCGGTAATCTACTTCGCCGCCAGGTTACTTATTCAAGCTGCTTCGACCGTAAGTTTCAAACCGATAGCTCTGGTGACGGCGACCAGCGTGGACAGGCGGGGGTTACCGTGGGCGGACAATGCCCGATAGAGACTCTCGCGCTCAATGCCGGCGGCCCTCGCGACTCTTGCCATGCCTTGCGCCTGAGCAAGGTGGCGAAGAGCAATCAGGAGCACGCGAGGTTCGTCTTCATCTTCCAATGCCGCTTTGAGGTACTCGGCCGCAAAGCCTGGGTCTTTGCGAAGCCGGCGTACCATGGCCTCGTCGTGGGAGCTACTGATTCTGCGTTTCACGGTGTCTGGTCCTTTCTTTGTAGTCCTTGAGGTATTCGAGTGCTCGGGCAATGTCAGACGACTGTTTTCTCTTGTCGCCGCCGCAGAGAAGCAATATGCAAACTCTCCCGAGCATCGCGTAGTAGACCCTGTAGCCAGGCCCCCAATCAATCCGCAATTCGCTCACACCTAGGCGCAGTGGCCTGCAGTCTCCAAAATTCCCCGCCGCGAGCCGGTTGATTCGGCTTGCAATCTTTGCCTGGGCGCGAGGATCAGCCAGTTGGGACAACCAGTCATCGAACACGTCTTTGCCAACGCGGCTGACATAATGGCGAATCTCGATCACGGTTCGCATTGTAACCTATACATTACAATGCCGCAAATCGAAAAAGGATAGGAAGAGTTCTGAAATCGCCCCCCCCCGGGCGCGCCATCCTTATCCTCATACTCCTTATACTTACGCTCGCCTCCGCCCGGAATCCTGGGATCCCGGTTTGCCGCGCCGAATTTGCCCGCCCCGCTTGCGTCCCCGCTTCGCTATCCGGTTCGCGACTTCTGCGAACTCACTTCGCACAGCCTCTGGAGAGAAGCGGCCACCGGCGGATTATACCGGCTATACTTTTTGTTGCCATGAAACGCAAGCTGGAGGCGGTGCGGCTGCTGTTCCCCTACATCCGGCGCTACCGGTGGCGCTACGTGCCGGGGCTGGCGGCGCTGGTGGCGAACAATGCCACCTGGGTGCTGATGCCGCTGCTGCTGCGCGCCGCCGTGGACAGCCTCGCCCAGCCGGTGACGCGCGAAAAGCTGATGTTCTACGCGCTGGCGCTGATGCTGGTGGCCTGCGCCAAGGGCTTTTTCCAGTACTGGACGCGGTGGATCCTGATCGGCATCTCACGGGACATCGAGTACGACCTGCGCAACGACCTGTTCCGCCACTTGGAGCGCCTGCCGCTGGCTTACTACCAGCGCACGCGGACGGGCGACATCATGGCCCGCGCCACCAACGACCTGAACGCCACGCGGATGCTGCTGGGCCCCGGCATCATGTACTCGGCCAACACCGTGATGGTGATGGTGCTGGCGCTGGCCATCATGGCGCGCATTGACTGGCGGCTGACGCTGACCGCCTTCCTGCCCGTTCCGGCAGTGTCGGTGGCGGTGATCTACTTCGGGCGGCTGATCCACGACCGCTTCGAGCGCATCCAGGCGATGTTCAGCGAGCTGAGCGCGCGCGTGCAGGAAAACATCTCGGGCGCGCGCGTGGTGAAGGCCTACGCGCAGGAAGAGGCCGAGATCGCCGCGTTCGCTCTGGCCAACCGGCAGTTTGTCGAGAGCAATCGCGGGCTGATCCGCGTCTGGGCGATGTTTTACCCGCTGCTCCAGGTGCTGATCGGGCTCACCTTCGTCATCGTGCTCTGGCGCGGCGGCCTCGGCGTGCTCGAAGGGCGCATCTCGCTCGGCTCGTTCGTGGCCTTCAACGCCTACATGATGCAACTCACCTGGCCGATGATCGCGCTGGGCTGGGTGGTGAACCTGGCCGAGAGGGGGGCGGCGTCCACCGGGCGAATCCGCCAGATATTCGATGAGGAGCCGGCCGTCAGGTCGCCGGAGCACCCGGCGTTGGAACTCGGAGAAGACCCGCGGATGCGCGGTGAGATCGAATTCCGCAACCTCACCTTCGCCTACGACGACGGCAAGCCGGTGCTGCGCGAGGTAAATCTGCGCATCGCCGCCGGCCAGACCATCGCGGTGGTGGGGCCGACCGGGTCGGGCAAGAGCACGCTTGTCAGCCTGGTGCCGCGCCTGCACGACGCGCCGCCCGGCACGGTGCTGATTGACGGCGTGGACATCCGGCAGTGGCCGCTCGAAGCGCTGCGCCGCCAGATCGGCTTCGTGCCGCAGGAGACGTTCCTGTTCAGCGACACGCTACTGGAAAACATCGCCTTCGGCGCGGCCATCGGCGAAGGCCGCGAGGCCGATGCCGGCGTGCACCGGGCCGCCGATGCCGCCGGCCTGCTGCCCGACATCGAGGACTTTCCCGGGAAGTTCCAGACCATGGTGGGCGAGCGCGGCATCACCCTGAGCGGCGGCCAGAAGCAGCGCGCCGCCATCGCCCGCGCGCTGGTGCGCGACCCGCGCATCCTGGTGCTCGATGACGCGCTGGCGAGCGTGGACACCCAGACCGAGGAGCGCATCCTGACGCGGCTGGCGGGCATCATGAAGGGCCGCACGTCCATCCTGATCTCGCTCCGCGTTTCCTCCGTGCGCTCGGCCGACTGGATCGTGGTGGTCGACCGCGGTGAAATCGTCGAGGGCGGCACGCACACCGAGTTGCTGGCTCGCGGCGGCTATTACTCCGAGCTGTACCAGAAGCAGTTGTTGGAAGAAGAGCTGGAACGGATATAGGTAAGGATGCAGGAAGAAGAGGTCCTCGGAAAAGCGTACGACGCGCGGCTGATGAAGCGCCTGCTGGCCTACCTGCGCCCATACAGAGGGCTGGTGGCGCTGGCCATGGGGGCCATCATCGCCCATGCCGGGTTGCAGGCAGCGGGACCCTTCCTCACCAAGGTGGCGGTGGACAAGTACCTGGCGGGCGCCGGGAACGGCTTCCCCACTTTCCTCGATCCCTGGCTCAGCGCGGACGCGGCGCGCGGCATCACCCAGATCGCGGCGCTCTACCTGCTGACCCTGGTGGCCTCGTTCGGCGTCGAGTTCGTGCAGACCTACGCGATGCAGCTCGCCGGGCAGAACGTGATGTACGACCTGCGGATGCAGATTTTCCGCCACCTGCAGGGGCTGCACGTGGGCTTCTTCGACCGCAACCCGGTGGGCCGGCTGGTGACGCGCCTCACCTCCGACGTGGACGCGCTGAACGAGATGTTCGCCTCCGGCGTCATCGCCATCTTCGGCGATTTCTTCACGCTGCTGGTGATCCTGGCGGTGATGCTGTCGCTGAACGCACCGCTGGCGCTGCTGACCTTCGCGGTGCTGCCGCTGATCGCCCTGGCCACGGCGCTGTTCCGCCGGCGCGTGCGCGACTCCTACCGCCGCATCCGCACCGCGGTGGCGCGCATCAACTCCTACCTGCAGGAACACATCACCGGCATGGCCGTCCTGCAGCTCTTCAACCGCGAGAAAAAAAGCTACGACGAATTCGAACAGGTCAACCGCCGCCACATGGTGGCGTTCAAGGACTCGATCTTCGCGCATGCGCTGTTTTATCCCACCGTGGAGATCCTCAGCGCCGCGGCGGTGGCGCTGATCCTATGGTACGGCGGCCTGCGCGTGCTCGACGGCACGGTGACGGTGGGCGTGGTGGTGGCCTTCATTCAATATGCGCAGCGCTTCTATCGCCCGATCCAGGACTTGAGCGAAAAGTACAACATCCTGCAGGGCGCGATGGCCAGCGCCGAGCGCGTGTTCAAGCTGGTGGACACGCCGGCGGAGGTGGCAGCCCCGGCCGCCGCCACGAAAATGAAACCGGAAGAAGTCCGCGGGCGTATTGAATTTAGAGGGGTGTGGTTCGCCTACAAGGGTGGAACCGGCCCCGTGCCGGCAGCATCGGCTTCAGACGACGGGATCGCTCCGGACTGGGTCCTGCGCGATATCTCCTTCACGATAGAACCGGGTGAAACTGTGGCGATAGTCGGACACACCGGCGCGGGCAAGACCACCATCATCAGCCTGCTGCTCCGTTTTTACGACGTGCAGAGGGGCCAGATCCTGCTGGACGGCGCCGACGTGCGCCAGTTCGATCCCGCCGATCTGCGGCGATGGTTCGGCGTGGTGCTCCAGGACCCGTTCCTGTTCTCGGGCACCGTCGAGCGCAACATCCTGCTGGGCAGCAACCATCTGGACGCGCGCGACATGGAAGAGGCCGCCGAAGAGGTGAACGTCGCCGATTTCATCCGCACGTTGCCCGGCGGCTTTCAGGCCGAAGTGCGCGAGCGCGGCGCCACGCTCTCCACCGGCCAGAAGCAGTTGATCAGCTTCGCGCGCGCGCTGGCGCACAAGCCGCGCATCCTCGTCCTCGATGAGGCCACGTCCAGCGTGGACACGGAAACCGAGCACCGCGTGCGCGACGCGCTGAAGCGCATGGTGGTGGGCCGCACCTCGATCATCATCGCCCACCGCCTCTCCACGGTGCAGAACGCCGGCCGCATCCTGGTGCTGCACAAGGGACAGCTCCGGGAATCGGGCAGCCACCAGGAACTTCTGGCGCGGCGGGGCATATACTGGAAGTTGTACCAGTTGCAGTACAAGGACCAGGAAGTCCGGGCGGAGCAGAATTGAAATTCGGCAGTCCAGATCGCCGCGCCTCTTCACGCATCGGGTTCGTGCTGTGTTGCCTGCTTCTGGCTCTGTGCGGCGATGCCACCCAGGCCAGGCGCCCGGCCGCGGCGGAGGCCCAAGCGAAACGCGCCGGAGCGGCGGAGCCTTATCCCGGCGAGCCGCAGGACCTCGATGTCGCCCGCCGCTACGCCCCGGTGTTTTACCAACGCCTGAGCTCCCGGGGCATTGACCGGCGCTTCGACTACATCACCAACTTCGATTTTGACGGCGACTGGGCGGGCAACAATAACTGGGAAAACGCGGCCGACCGCAAGTTCCCCATGCGCGGCTACGCCTACTACTCCGTCGTCGAGACCGAGAGCCACTATTTCATCACCTACGCCGTGTTCCATGCGCGCGACTGGAGCGCGGTGCAGCCGCTGCTGGGAACGGTGATGGACCAGATCCAGAAGAGCGAAAAATACGGCAAGTATTTGCCGCCCGAGCTGCGGCAGCAGCTCGAGCTGAACCACGAGAACGACATGGAGGGCGCCCAGGTGATCGTGCGCAAAGCTGGCCTGGCTGGCACAGGCGATGCGCCGGAACATGTCCAGGCCGTGGAAACCGTGGCGCACGACGAATTCCATGCTTACCTGCCGTCCAACACCTCGCTTAGCCTTAGCGGCGCGCGGGAGCATGAAGGGCGGCTGGAGCTGGAACAGGGCCGGCCGGCGCTCTACGTCGAGGCCCAGAAGCACGGCGTGCACGCCTATCCTTATCAGCACGGGCATCGCGCCGGCTCCATCTTCGACGTGCCCGACGGGCCACTGCTGATCTATCGCTACCGCGGCGTCGCCGAAGACCCGGACAGCAACGAAAAGAATGACAGGAGCGATGTCGGCTACGACCTCCTGCCGCTCTACTCGACGTTCTGGAAGAAGGCGCGCGGGCTGGCCAAGCCGGACCGGACCTTCGGCGCCGTGTTCGATTTCGGCGACCTTTACTGCCGGCAGCTCCCCGCGGGCGTCGCGGCTCGGATTGCCAAAAACCTGTGCCGCCTCGGCAGCACCGGCATCGCGCTGCGCGGTGATTACGCCGGCAAAAACAAGGCCCTGCTGCCGTGGGGGTGGGGCAGCCACCTCGAGTCGCAACTGGCTCCGGGGGACTGGTTCCTCAACCCCGTGCAAATGATGCGGGCGCACTTCGGCGACGCCGAGTTCTCCGAAGTTTATGTGAGCAATCCATTCCTCGGCATCTTCCGCGATGGCGCGGCCGGCAGCGAAAGCTCCGGTTTGCCCGCCGTCCCATAGACCGCTCAATGTCAGGCCGCTACGACGCGATCATCGTGGGAGGCGGTCCCGCCGGGCTCAGTGCGGCGCTGATCCTGGGGCGCTGCCGCCGCCGGGTGCTGGTCTGCGACGCCGGCCGGCCGCGCAACGTCGCTTCCCGCGCCCTGCATGGCTTCCTTACGCGCGACGGAATCGCGCCCGCCGAATTGCTGCGCATCGGCCGCGCCCAGCTCCGCCAATACAGTGTGCAATATCGCCGCGTCGAGGTCACCGGCGCCTGCCGCGAGCAGGAAGGCTTCCGCGTCACCCTGCGGGGCGGGACAGACACGTACTGCCGCAAGCTGCTGCTGGCCACCGGCGTGGTAGACCGGCTTCCCGCAATCAAAGGCATCGAGAAGTTCTACGGCCGCAGCGTTTTCCACTGCCCGTATTGTGACGGTTGGGAAGTGCGGGGCCGGCCGGTCGCGGTTTACGGGCGGGGCAGGGCCGGCCTGGGGCTGGCGCTTTCCCTGAGGACCTGGACCGGCGATGTGATCCTGTGCAGCGACGGCCCCTCGCACCTCGCCGCCGCGCAGCGTCGGGAGCTGGAGCGGCACGGCATCAGCTTGCTCGAAGCGCCGATCGCGCACCTGGAAGGCGCGCGCGGCAAGCTGAAGCACGTTGTTTTTACCACGGGCGATCGTATTGCGCGCTTCGCGCTGTTCTTTGCCTCGCGGCAGGACCAGCGATCGAGCTTCCCCGCGCGCCTCGGCTGCGAATTCACCGCCAAAGGCGCGGTGCGCACCAACCGCCTGGAAGGCACCGCTGTCCCCGGCCTTTACGTCGCCGGTGACGCGTCGCGCGATGTGCAGCTCGCCATCATCGCCGCGGCCGAGGGCGCCCGCGCCGGCTTCGCCATCAACCAGGCGCTTCAGGAAGAGGATCGCGCGTAGGCTTGCTAAAACAAGGAACCCGAGGGCCTGAGGTCCTATCCAAACCAGAGCCGTCAAAATTCATGAATAATCTAGCCGGCGCCGCGCCATGATCTACCAATGAAAGTCTTTGTTTCGGCCGGGGAGGCATCGGGCGACATGTACGCCGGATGGTTCCTCGAGGCGCTCGAGGCGCGGCTGCCCGGCGTCGAGAGCTTCGGCTGCGCCGGCGCGCGGCTGCGGGCGGCCGGTTGCCAGGCGCTGATGCGCTCCGAGAGCCTGGCGATGGTGGGGCTGGCCGAGGTGGCGGGCGAGATCCCGCGTGTGTGGCGCCAGTACCGGCGGCTGCTTTCCGACGCGCTCGACCGGGCCCCCGCTCTGGCCGTGCTGGTGGATTCTCCGGACTTCAACCTGCGGCTGGCGCGCCATTTCCGCCGGCGCGGCGTGCCCGTCCTCTACTTTGTCGCGCCGCAGGTCTGGGCCTGGCGGCCGTGGCGCGTGCGGCAGTTGCGGCGCCTGGTGGACCACCTGCTCTGCATCTTTCCGTTCGAGGAACCCTGGCTGCGCGAGCGGGGCGTAAATGCCGAGTACATCGGCCATCCGCTCACCGGACGTGTGCGGGCGCAGTCGGGGCGCGACGAGTTCTTTGCGCGCCAGCGGCTGGACCCGCGGCGGCCGCTGATCGCGTTGCTGCCCGGCAGCCGCCGCCGCGAGGCCGCGCTGAACCTGCCGGTGATGGTGGAAGCGGCGCAAAGTTGCGATGCGCAGGCCATCATCGCCGTGCCGCCGGACCTGGCGCTGCCCGGCGCGGAGTTGCCGGTGGTGCGCGGCGCGACCTATGACGCTGTGGCCCACTCCGACCTGGCGGTGGTCGCCAGCGGCACCGCCACCATTGAAACGGCGTTGCTCGGCACGCCGATGGTGGTGGTTTACCGCGTCACGCAACCCACCTGGTGGCTGGGGCGTCTTCTGGTAAGAACGCCCTTTTACAGCATGGTGAACCTGGTGGCCGAGCGGCGCGTGGTTCCCGAGTTGATCCAGGAGGCCTGCACGCCGGCGCGAGTAGCCGAAGAAGCGCAGTTGCTGCTCCGTGACCGCTCCGCGCGCGACGCGCAGCGCGCCGGCCTGGCCGACGTGGCCCGCCGCCTCACCACCGTTCCGGACCCACTGGGGCGCGCCGCCGACCGCGCCGTCCAGATGCTCGAAGCCGGCGCCACCGGCCGGGCGGCGATTTAAGGGCTGAGCAGCAGCCGTGCCACGCTGGCCGTGCGGCGCTTTAGGGCCTTGCTGTTATCATGAATACTGTGAGGAAATGGCTGATGCTCGAGAATTCCCGGCGCCCGGTTCTGGCCCTGCTGCTGACCGTTTTTGTCCTGCTGGCTACTGTCTCCTCCCGGGGGCAGGAGCGCAGCGCGCCGGGCCGGACTCGCATTGATGTCGAGAAGTATGTCATTGACGCGACGGTCGAGCCGCGCGCGCACCGTCTGAGCGCCCGCGTCCAGATCCATTTCGTCGCCCAGGAAGACGCACAGAACGTCACCTTCGAGCTGAATAACAACCTGACGCCGTCGAAGATCAGCGACGCGGGCGGCCGATCCGTTTCCTCGCAACGCTTCCAGCAGGAAGGGACCATCCGTCTGAACTTCGATCGGCCGCTGCCGAAGGGAGAACGCTCCACGGTCACCCTCGAATACGACGGGACGCTGGCCGGCGGCGAGAACCAGCCGGTGGAAGGCGTGAAGCTGGCCTACAT
>JBKKAI010000610.1:0-5791 GCA_046714815.1 Terriglobia bacterium
AGGTACGCCTTCTCGAAGCGCTCCGGGGTGACTTTTTCGACGACAACCGAGCCGGCCTGCCGCGCCCGCTGAACGCCCTGAAGAAAAGCCTTCGCTTCCGAAAACGGAGTCCGCGCAAACAACCGCGTGATCAGCTCGTCCAGGACGTAATCTGTCGTCACCCAGACAGAGTTTGCTTCCACACGTGAACGGAGTAACTCCAGAACCTGCGGGTAGGAGGGATCGCGCGCGTTCGCCAGAACCAGCCAGCCCCAGGTGTCAACAAACAGCGGCGCGGGCGGCTTAAAGCTCGTAAAGCTCTTCATCAATTCGCCGGCTCAGCACCGGTCCGCGGCAGATTCCCGCCACCGCCAGCAGCGGGTCTTTCCTGGGCCGGCGTGTTTTTCGTTTTTCGGGACGGCCCTCGATCCGCGACCGAATCAGCCGGGCCATGCTGACCCGCGATCGAAAAGCTTCCTCTCGAAGGCGCTCGTGGAGATCTTCCGGGAGAAAGATCGTCGTTCTCTTCATCGCTGTATCATAACATATATATGTTCATCGGTTCGATCGCTGGGTAGGGTCTATGGAATGGGCTTGACCGCGGCGACCAACTTCGTCCACCTGCCGGATCTCGTGGAGATGCCGCTTCAACGCGGCCGCCGGGCGGCCGGGGTACGGAACCGCCTCAGTCCAACTGGTAGTTGGGGGCTTCCTTGGTGATGATGACGTCGTGGACGTGGCTCTCGCGCAGGCCGGCGGCGGAGACGCGGACAAACCTGGCGCAGCGCTGGAGCTCTTCGAGGCTGGAGGCGCCGCAGTAGCCCATGCCGGCACGCAGGCCGCCGGCCAACTGCTGGATCATCGCGTCGAGCGGGCCCTTGTACGGCACGCGCGCCTCGATGCCTTCCGGCACCAGCTTGCCGGACGTCCCCTCGGCGGTTTGCCCGTAGCGGTCGGCCGAGCCCTGCTGCATGGCGCCAAGCGATCCCATGCCGCGGTAGGACTTGAATGTTCGTCCCTGGTAGAGGATGGTTTCGCCGGGGCTCTCGTCGGTGCCGGCGAAGAGGCTGCCGATCATCACCACGTCGGCGCCGGCGGCGATGGCCTTGGCGATGTCGCCGGAAAACTTGATGCCGCCGTCGGCGATAATGGGGACGCCGCTGTCTTTGGCGGCCCGCGCGGTTTCGGCGATGGCGGTGATCTGCGGCATCCCGGCGCCGCTGACCACGCGGGTGGTGCAGATCGAGCCGGGCCCCATGCCCACCTTCACCGCGTCCACATCATTGCGAATCAGCTCGCAGGCGCCGTCAAAGGTGGCGACATTGCCGGCCACCAGCTCAACGCCCGGAAGCTTGGCGCGGACGGCCCGCACCGCCTCCATCACCCGCTCGCTGTGGCCGTGCGCCGTGTCAATCACCAGCACATCCACGCGCGCGCGCACCAGTTCCTGCGCGCGCTCGAGGAAGTCGCCGGTGGCGCCGATGGCCGCGCCCGCCCGCAGGCGTCCCTGCGAGTCCTTCGCCGAGCTGGGATACTTGATCTTCTTCTGGATGTCCTTGACGGTAATCAGGCCCTTGAGGTTGTACTCGTCGTCCACCACCAGTAGCTTCTCGACCCGATGCCGGTGCAGAATTTTTTCGGCGTCTTCGAGCGTGGTCCCCACCGGCACCGTCACCAGGTTCTGTTTGGTCATCACCTCGGAGATGGGCGCTTCCAGGCGCGTCTCGAAGCGCAGGTCGCGGTTGGTGAGGATGCCCATCAGCTTGCCGCCGCGGGTGACGGGCACGCCGGAAATTTTGTAGTGCCGCATCACTTCGAGCGCCTCAGCGATGCGGTTCTCCGGGGCCATCGTGACCGGGTCCACAATCATGCCGCTCTCGCTGCGTTTCACCTTGTCCACTTCCCTGGCCTGCTGCTCGATCGTCATGTTGCGGTGGATCACACCCAGCCCGCCCTGTTGCGCGATGGCGATGGCCAGCGGCGCTTCGGTCACGGTGTCCATGGCCGCGCTGACGATGGGGATGTTCAGGGTGAGGTTGCGGCTGAAGCGGGTGCGGATGCTGACGTCGGCCGGCAGCACCGACGAGCGCGCCGGCATCAGCAGTACATCATCGAAAGTCAGGGCTTCCGGGGGCGTGCGCTCAAGCATGTTCCATTCTATCACCTTGTAGAACAGGCCCCTGCCTGTTCCCCCGGCACAGGCTCGCCGCAGCGGGCCTGTGCCACTAGAAAAGCGCCGCCACCGGCTCCATCTGCTGCCGCAGTTTCTCGGCGGTGCGGACGAGTTGGACGGCCTTTTCAATCAGGCCGCGCCGGCGGGCATCGCGGGCCGCCTCTTCCAGCTTCGCCGCCTGCAGGCCGGCCTGGTACAGCAGGTAGATCAGCGAGTCGTAGTGCGCCTTCCAGAGGAATTCGCTGGAACGCTTCTCCTGGTAGGAGGCCAGCTCCTCGCGCATGGCGGCGATCAAGCCCAGCGCCGCGCGCACCTGGTTGCTGAACTCGGCGCGAAAAGAGCGGTCCTCGGGGCCGTACTCGCCGGTAAGCGCGGCCGACTCCCACTCGGCGACCGGGAACGAGCCGTGGGGCAACGGAATGGTGTCCACGGCCCGGCCGGCGCTGCGCGCGAAACCGGCGATGTTGTTTTGCAGCATCTTCAGCTTCGACTCCTGGCGCGAAAGATCAATGCCCAGCGACTTCATCCGCTCCAGCGGATCCTGCGGCAGGGCGGCGGCAGGTGGCGGAGCGGGCGGCTGACTCGCCGGCGGCCCGGACGGCGGCACGGATGGCATGGGCCGGCCGACCCTCCACGCGGATTCCGCCGGCCGCGCCGCCTCTTGCGGGACATCCCCACCCGCCTCCTTTGTGAGCGAACTGAGTTTGCGAAAATCTCCCGCCGTCGAGCGGTAGTCCTTTTCGGCCAACCCCGCCGACGCACCGCGCACCTGCGCCGCGGCCCGCTCGAACAGTGCCTCGAAGCGCCGCCCGAAGACCAGGTTGTAGTTGACCAGCGCCGGCAGAACTTCGGGATGAAAAAACTCCTCCTGAAAACTTTCCTTGATGTCGCGCCCGCGCTGGATCAGCCCCGACTCGGTGAGCTGGGAGAAGGTGCGCATGTCGGTGACGTCGGCGACCGCCGCCGCCACCTCGGAGAGGAGGTTCTGCGCCGCGTCGGTCAGCGGCGCCTGCGCGCTGTCGGCAAGCCATCGCTGGATGTTTTCCCGCACCGCGCCGAAGCCTACCGTCGAACCGGTTTCGGCGCGCCGCCTGAACACGTAGGTAAGCAGCCAGTCCAGCCGGTCGCGGTCCACTTCCGAGCGAGGCTTCTTAGCGGCCAGGTAGCGGATCGCCGCCGTAAGCGTTTCCTCATCGGGAGACTGCTTCTTGATCCCCATGCGGAAAAGCTGCGGGTGAAGGCAGAGGTCGAGCAGCGCGATCCAACGGCGGGCCGGCCCGGAAACCTGGTGCGGCGAGGGAGGGCTCGTCCCGAGCGTCTCGATTTCAGCAGGCTGGGGAAACGCGCCCCCCAGGTGTTCGGCCACGATCGTCCCAAACAGGCGGTTCAGCGCCTGAAAGTCCCCGATTGTCACGACAACCCCTTTGACCCCATGCTATTGAAACTCACGCTTGCGGGCGACGGACGATTTCGGCGACGCCCCCTGCCGCCATACCGCTTCCGCCGCCGTCAATTCAGTTTCACGGCGATCCCGCGCCGCCTGTTCCGCGGAAGCACATCAACCCGGACGACGATGCCGGGCTGCTCGAAGGAGTTGCCGGCGGCTGGAGCCGCGCCGGAGTAATTCAACTCCACGCCGACGCTCAGGTCCGGATGATATTCAAGCTCGCTTTGGAAGTAAACGCCGGTGCGGCAGACATTCATCGTGCGCGTGGTCTCCTGAAGCACCGCCCCGTTCTTCCTGGCGCTGACGCGCAATGGCAGTTCGAGCGGCACCCGGCGATGCCGGCGCTGCTGGGCGCCGCGGCGCCCCGAATCAGCGCGCTGGTCCTTCAGGAAAGACCGCGCCAGGTCGGCGTACGGATTGTCCGCCACATTGCCCGCCAGTGGGACAGCGGCGGCAGCCGAAACGGCCTCCCGCAGCGCCGCCGCACGTGCGCGCTCCAGCCGGCGGTCCTCGCCGTTTCGCCGGTCGTAACTCGCATAGGACCACGGCGTCATCTGCCCGCATTTTTCACAGAAAATCCGCGCCGGGCTGCCGGCCTGCAATGTGTGAACCTGCTCCTCGACCAGAGAAGTGTTTTTCCGGGCGCCGCACTGCCCGCAATCAAGCATCGCCTGAGCCATGATGAACCTCCACCCGGGGGAAGACTTCCTATGTAGCACAGGCATTCCTGCCAGTGCAAGCCGGGAGCGCAAGTGGAACAGGCACAGGCAGCAATGCCTGTGCTACTGGAACGAAGCTACGGGATATTGCCGTTCATTTCCGAATGGCTGCCGCGTCGAACTTCATCTTGCGATCATAGGTCAACAGGCCGTTGATCTCCTGCTCCACGTCGGTCAATGGCGTGGATGCCGAACAGGTCGGTGGCGTCCACGTGCTCCCAGCCATGCTTGCTCCGCGGGAAGCGGCGCAGTAGAATGAAGACAGAGGACTGTCAATGGACAAGCCGGCTCAGAACATCCAGGATTCCTTCCTGAACAACGCGCGCAAGGAGAAGACGCAGATCACGATTTACCTGATGAGTGGCGTGAAACTCGCGGGCCGGATCAGGAGCTTCGACAAATACTCTCTGATCCTGGAGACGAACAACCAGGAGCAGTTGATCTTCAAGCACGCTATCTCGACGGTGGTGGCCGCCAGGTCGCACGTGGCCATGCCGGTAGCGTCGTCATCGGCGGCACAGACGCAGACGCCGGCGCCCGCCCACGCCGAAGTCGCAGAGGGCTAAACCATCCGCACCGGCAATCCGCAACAGAACCGGGACCGCCGGACGCCGGCGCCCACCGCGGCGCGGCGGGAGAAGGCCGTGCTGGTGGGGCTGAAACGCAAAGGCCCGCGGCGGCTGGCGGCGCCCACCGGCGTCACCCCGGAGGAGTCGCTGGCCGAGCTGCGCGAGTTGGCGTCCGCCGCCGGCGCCGAAGTGCTCCACACCTCACTCCAGACGCGGGACGCCCCCGACCCCGCCACCCTGGTCGGACGCGGCAAGCTCGACGAGCTCTCGGCGCTCGTGCCAGCCACCGGCGCCGACCTTGTGGTCTTCGACCACGAACTGACCCCGACGCAGTTGCGCAACCTTGAGCGCGCGCTGGACTGCAAGGTGATTGACCGCACGCAGCTCATCCTGGACATCTTCGCGCGGCACGCGCGCACCCGCGAGGGGCAGCTCCAGGTGGAACTGGCGCAGTTGAATTACCTGCTGCCGCGACTGACGGGACACGGGGCGGAGATGTCGCGGCTGGGCGGCGGCATCGGCACACGCGGTCCCGGTGAGACCCAGCTCGAAATGGACCGGCGCCGCATCCACCAGCGGATCACGCGCCTGAAAGCGGCGCTCGAGCAGGTGCGGGCCCAGCGCGCGCGCCAGCGCGGCAAGCGCGCCGCCGTGCCGGTGGCAACTGTGGCCCTGGTGGGCTATACCAATGCCGGCAAGTCCACGCTGTTCAACCGTCTGACCGGCGCCGCTGTCTTCACCTCCTCGCAGATGTTCGCCACGCTGGACCCCACGCTGCGCGGCCTCTCGCTGCCCAGCGGCCGTCGCGCGATGCTCTCCGACACCGTCGGCTTCCTGCGCAACCTGCCGACTACGCTGATCGAGGCATTCCGCGCCACCCTCGAAGAAGTGCGCGAGGCCTCGC
>JBKKAI010000611.1:0-5067 GCA_046714815.1 Terriglobia bacterium
TTGTTGCCCTGCTTCGCCGCGGCCTACGAAGTCGCCGCCATCCACCAGGATTATTGCCCTCCCATCAACCCGCAGCAACTCAAGCACGCGCTGCTGGACCCGGCCGAGAGCAAGAAGACCGCCGAAATGATCGTCCACTACAAGCTGGCGCATGTCGGGATGGGCCCGCTGGAGGAGGCCGTGGCCCGAATCCGGGGCGCGCAGCCGCGCGACCTGCGCGTAATCATGCTGCGTTTTCTCGCCGACTTCGTCCGCCACCGGCGCGATTCCCGCCTGCTCGCCGTGCTGCAGGCGCTGATGGACAAGGTGAACCTGGCTTCGGAAGAGAAAACGCGCCAGCTTTCGCGGATCAACAACACCCTGTTCGAATTCCTGCTGCCGGAGGAGCAGAAGCCCCAGGACGACCTGGTGGTCGGCCACGTTATTCTCAAGGCCGACGTGCGCGATTCCACCGCGCTGACCGCCGACCTGTTGGCGCGCGGCCTCAATCCCGCCAGCCATTTCAGCCTGAGCTTTTACGAGCCCCTCAACAAGCTGCTGCCCCGCTACGCGGCCGAAAAGGTCTTTATCGAGGGCGACGCCGTGATCCTGGCGATGTTCGAGAAGGAGGGCCCGCTGGGCGGTTACCCGGTAGCCCGCGCCTGCGGCCTGGCTCGCGAAATGATGGAGGTGGTGAACCTTTACAACTCACGCGCCGACAAGGCCGGCCTGCCACGGCTGGAGATCGGCATCGGCATCTGCTGGCAGAATTCGGCGCCGCTCTACCTGCTCGATGGCGAGACCCGCATCATGATCTCGTCGGCGATTAACCTGGCCGACCGCCTCTCGGGGTGCAGCAAGCTGGCCCGGCGCGTGCTCAGTCACAACGACTCGCTGTTCAACGTCTTCGTGTTCCAGACCATCCCGGAAGACGCCGCCGCCGGCGCCATGGAAGAGTTCCTGGTGCGCTACAACACGGGTGTCTGCCTCAGCGAGGAGGCCTTCGACAAGCTTCAGCTGGAGATTTCGCTGCAGATGATGGAGATCGAGATGCCGCTGCTGTGGGAGGCTGAAAAAGTGCGGCTCCATTGCGGCTCCTTTCCGCTTTCCCCCGACGTCTTTCAGCGCCTGGTAATCCGCGAAGCTCAGATCGCTTTCGTGGACGCCCATTCCTTCCACTGCAAAGAGTACACAAGCCGCCGCTACTACGAGGTCTGCACCAACCGGCTGGTCTACGACTACACCGAGCAGAACACCCCTCGCGCCGCCCAAGCCTGACCCGGAGCGCGGGCGTCCCGCCCGCCCGCCGCGGCGGGCGGGACAATACCGGAGCGGGCCAGATGCCCGCGCTCCCAGGTCTTGTATTGAAGGAAAACCTCAGTCCTCGGCGGCGCGCAACGGGTCCTTCTTGTGCTTGGGAGCCTTGCGCTTGCGAGCTTCGATCGCGCGCGAAGGAGGAGGAGCGCCTATCCGCTCACGGGCGATGGCCCGAACCTCTTTCGCGGCGCGAAACCGGCGGCGCTTGCGGGCCATAGTGAAGGTGGCGGAAGGTCATGGGAATCGAACCCATCGCTGCCCCTGAGGGCAGCCATCGGCTTTGAAGGCCGGGCGAGTCACCAGACCCGATCACCTTCCGCGATCAAGTATAGCGTGACGGGCTCCGGATTCCCCATTCCGCGGCGCGGAGCGCGGACTCCAGTTTGTTCCGCATCTGGCGGCCCCCGCACGGGAGGCTAGTTCTTCGAGCTTCAACCGCTTTGCCATTCCGGCACGTCGTCGGCATCGGTAAAGGGCACAAAGCCCTTGCGGCCGGTCAGCGTCTCGAGCTTCCGCGCGATCTGAAGCAGGTCTTTGCGCACAAGGCCGACCGAGCTGTGCAATACCTCGCCGTTCTGCCCGATGAGGAAAATCGAGGGGACGTGCGTCAGGCCGTAAGCGTTGGACACCGGGTAGTTGTTGTCCACATCATCCAGAAGCACCGGCATCGTGAGGCCGTAATCTTTGGCGAAGTCGCGCGAATCGCCGTTCTCGTCCTGGCTCACGGCCCACACCTGGGCTTTCGTGTCGCGGAAATGACGGTGAAACCGCTCCAGGTACGGGAACGTCATTTGGCAGACCGGGCAGCTCGACTTGAAGAAAGCCGCCAGCACCGGCCCGTTGTTCAGTGTCTCCGCCAGAGAATAGTGCTGGTTGTCCAGGGCCGGGAGTTGAAAGTCCGCGGAACGGGAGCCTGCTTCGAGCGCCGCCATAGGGGATCCTTTTTCTGGAAAACTGGCTACGAACATCAGCATCATATCCGTTTTTGCGAAAACGTTGGTAACTGCGTTATGATGCCATCAGCAGTTCCGTCTATGAAGCGGCATCTCCTTTCGACCGTCTGGGCCTCCGTGCTCTGTTTCTGTTCGGCCACTTCAGGGCAGGTGAAGCTGGTTTCGCCCGAAGAGGGGCGGCGAGCCGCCGACTCGCTGGCCGCCCCAGAAACGAAGCCGGCTGCTGCCCGGAGCTTACGCTCCGGGGCGCCGCCGGCGGCAACCTCGATTCTTCCCGCGCGTTTCGCCGCCTGGGCCGGAGGGCCGCTCGAAGCCTTCGGCGCCTACAGCGCCTCGACGATGGCCGGCGCGGACGCCCCGGTCCTGGTCGAATACGGCTTCTCCGGCGGCGAGCGCCGGCGTTATACCCGTGGTCCGCAGGCCCTCGACGTGGAAGCGTTGCGCTTCAGGGATTCTTTCGGAAGCTACGGCCTCTACACTTTCTATCGCGGCGAAGACTGGGAGACAAAGGACACCGGCCGAGAGCAGTGGGCCTTCCGCGGAGCGGAGCTGCTGTTGCGAAAAGAGGACGTCGTGCTGCGCGTCAAATCTGCCGCGGACGGCCGCCTCCCGGCCGATGCCGACATCAGGGCGCTGGCGGCAGCCATCGCGGCCACCGGCGGCGGGCCGCTGCCGAATCTTCCGCGCTTTCTACCCGACAACGGCTTACTGATGAAAAGCCGCAAGTACATTATGGGACCCACGGCATTCGCCCGACTCGC
This sequence comes from Terriglobia bacterium, assembly GCA_046714815.1. GTDB lineage: Bacteria > Acidobacteriota > Terriglobia > JAJPHL01 > JAPKYU01 > JBKKAI01. Next base: position 3,011 of record JBKKAI010000611.1, read on the forward strand.
GCCCCACCTGCCGGGGACGCTGGTGGACTTCGACATGGGCGCTGAGGCGGTGCTCGCCTCCTACGGAAAAGCCGGCACTGCGCCGATGACCATGCTGCTGCTCAGCTATCCCACGCCGCAGATCGCGGGGACGAAGCTTCGATCTTGGCAGCAGTTGCCTCCGTCCGGCGGCGACCAGCCGGGTTCCGTTCTCTACGCGCGGCGAAAAGGGCCGCTCGTTGCGTTCGTCTCCGGCGCCCAGTCACAGGGAGCGGCCGATGCCTTGCTCAATCGCATCACCTACTCGCTCGAGGTCATGTGGAACGAGCGCGTGGACAAGACGCGCGCTCCGACACCCGCCGAGTTCATGCTGAACCTGGTCAAGCTGATCGGGGCGCTGCTTCTGTTTGCGTTGGTCGCCGGGCTGGGGTTCGGACTGTTTCGCGCGCTGGTGCAGGCCCGTTACCCACACCAGGTTTTTGACCGCCCGGGGGAGACGGAGATCATCCGGCTCAACATAAGGTACTCTAGATTAAAGACTTAGCTCAAGAGGCCGTCGGGGAAGGCGCCTTCAGACAGGCCAAGGGGCTTTTCTACGTAAATCAGAATCGCTACCAAACGCCTGATTATAAAGACTTTAAATACGCAAAAATTCTTCTGTTTTTGCCTTGACAGGCTCCAAAGGCGCGGAATAAACTTCCTGCGAAAGTTTTGACGGCTGCGCATCCGTTGAAGCTTTTTCTCCTAACCCCGGCGAGAACGGGGACAAAAAATGCTCACCGCGAGGTGAGCATTTTTGTTGATGCCCGCGGCGTATGCACTCCCTGGACTCATCACGCTGTCTTCACATCACCGCACGCGGAGAGCGATGTCCGGCCGCGGCGCTGGAAGACGCTGAGTTCTGCGAAGCGCATCTTACCCCGCCGGAGGCGCTGGCGGAGTCAAGCGAGCTGCCGTTCTTCTTCCGGTTGCTCCGCCGCACCGGCGCCGCCTTGTTGCTGGCCATGTTCCTTCTGCAGTTGTGGGTGGGGCTGCGCATTCTCTACGGCTACTGACCGCTACTCAGCCGACAACATCCTCCCCGCCGTCCACGCCGATGACGTTCCCGGTGATCCAATGCGTTTCCGGCCGGGAGAGAACGCCGATGGCGGCGGCCACGTCCTGGGTCGTGGTCAGGCGCCCGTGCGGATTGCGCATCCGCGCGAACTCGAGCAGCTTGTCGCTGCCCGGGATCTTGCGCAACGCCGGCGTGTCGGTGACGCCGGCGCGGATGGCGTTGGCGGTGATACCCAGCGGGGCCAGCTCCATGGCCAGTTGGCGGATGTGGGATTCGAGCGCTGCTTTGGCCGCGGAAACCGGGCCGTAGCTGGGCAACACCCGCGTGCCGCCGGCGCTGGTCATGGCGTAGATGCGGCCGCCCGCCTCCATCAAGCCGGCAGCCAGCAGGTCCTGCACCCAATAGATCAGGCTGTTGGCCATCACATCGAGGGTCATCTCCACCTGCTGTTTGGCGACCGGGTCGGGCGTGTTGACGAATTGCTTGAGCGTTCCGAAAGCCAGCGAGTGGAGCAGCACCCGGACGGTGCTCGCCGGCGACTTGGTGCGCTCGGCGATCGCCGCCAGGACGTCCTTCCGCTTGTCGGGGTCGGCGGCGTTGACGTTGAAGAAAAACGCTTCGCGGCCCGGCGCGCGGATGGCCGCCACGACTTCCTCGACGTGGGGCAGCGTAGCGCGGCGGTCCAGGTGCACGCCGAAAATGTCGAAACCGACGCGGGCCAGCTCGATGGCCGACGCCTCGCCAAACCCGCTCGAGGCGCCCAGCACGAGCGCCCACCCACGCTTTTCAGGCATCCAATTCCTCCACTCGTATTCTACGGCGGTCACCGCCGCCATCGTCGAGATGAATCTCCCAGCGCGGGCCCGGAAACAGGCCCTCCAGCTTTTCGCCCCATTCGATCAGCACGACGGCGGGCCGCGCCGGATCGAGCACGTCCTCCAGGCCCAGGGTGGCGATTTCGCGCCGGCCTTCGAGGCGGTACAGGTCCACGTGAAACATCCGGGTCGGACCCGCACCATAC
>JBKKAI010000612.1:0-3842 GCA_046714815.1 Terriglobia bacterium
GTCAGGATCGCGGCCATCACCAGCGCCGCGGAGTAAGGCCCGAACAACACCGCAAGCAGCGCCGCGCCGTTGAGGTGTCCGGACGTGCCCGGCCCGACGGGGAAGTTGATCATCTGCGCGGCGAAAATGAATGCGCCCATCACGCCCAGCAGCGGCACGCGCGTCTCCTCGATCTGCGCCCGGCTGCGGCGGGCGCACCACGCCACCGCAGGTATGGCGGCCGCGTCCAGCGCCACCCAGATCGGCGGAGACAGGAATCCGTCGGGGATATGCATCGTGTCCCGGTTCCGTTGGCCGAATGTAGCACGATTCTGTGATTCGTGCCACGATTCGCCGCGCCGCCGCCGCCGCCCAGAGCGTTACGCTCCCGGTGGCCGCCCATGGTAGTATGGCCGCCGTGCAGCAGCGCAAGGTTTTGTCCCGGCGCCGGCCCGACGCCCCGGACCTCCGTCCGAAGCCAATCAGGGCCGCGTTGAGCCGCATCGGCGTGGCGATTGACGGCGGCCTGCTCCGCCAGTTCGACCGCCACATCAGCCACCGCGGTTACACCAATCGCTCGGAAGCGTTCCGTGACCTGATCCGCGGCGAGCTGGTGCAGTCCGCCTGGGAATCGAGCGAGCGCGAAGTCATTGGCACCATCACGCTGGCTTACGACCACCACGTGCACCTGCTCAACGAAAAGCTCACCGACGTGCAACACCGCTTCCACAAGAACATTCTTTCCACGCTGCACGTCCACCTGGATCACGATCACTGCCTGGAGGTGCTGGTGGTGCGGGGAAAGGCCGTGCATGTGAAAAAAGTCGCCGACGCCCTGATCAGCATCAAGGGCGTGAAGCACGGCAAGCTGACCACCAGCACCACCGGCGCCGGCATCTGAATCGCATTCCGATCTTGGACCTGCTTCTCAACGTTGTGGTAGTCGGCGGCATCCTCGGGGCCAGCGCGCTCGTCACCCACTGGTTCGCCCACCGGATGTACATCACCTGCCGCGCCTGCGGCACGTTGAATGCGCGCCGCCGCACCCATTGCCGCGCTTGCTCGCAGCCGCTCGACTGTGTCCTTGCGGCGCCGGAACTTGCGGCGCGGCGGCGGAAAGAGAGCGGCCGCGCTCTCGAGATCAGTGCGCAAGTGTTTCGAAAACCGCCATTGGATCGCCAAACCTCTTCGTCGCCGTGCAGGTGGCAGCTATAACCTGCGGCTTCCGCTCCCTTACTTTCGCGGCGCGGTAATGTTCCGCGTGGCGCGGCCCGTCTTGGTGGTTTCTTTTCGCCACCGTTGCGGATATTCTGGAAGTTATGCCGCGTCGCGCCCGCCGGCTGTCCCCCACCGGTTTGTCTGTGCTGCTGGCGGCGCTGGTGTTGGCCCTGCCGGGCTGCCTGGTGAGGAAACTGAAGGTGATCCGGCCGGGCATCGCGTCCTCGGCGAAACTGCAGACGGCCACGCTGGACCAGCTCCTCGAGAAGTTGCGCGCCTGGGACCAGCAGATCCGCACCATCAGCCTCACCGCCGACCTGGAGCCTTCCATCGGCTCGGTGCTCAAGGGCGAGATCTCGGAGCTGAAAGATGTGCGCTCGTTCGTTCTGATCCGCAAGCCGGAAACCATCCGCATGATCGGGCTGTATCCGGTGGTGCGCAACCGGGCCTTCGACATGGTTTCCGACGGCGAAGACTTCAAGCTGCACGTGCCGGTGAAGAACAAGTTCATCATCGGCAAAAACCGCGTGGAGCAGCCTTCGCCGAACCGGCTGGAAAACCTGCGCCCGCAGCACATCTTCGAGGCGCTGGTGGTGCAACCGCTGCAAAAGGCCGAGCGCGCCGTGCTGGAAAACGACACCGACGACCTGCACGCCTATTACATTCTGCACATGGTGCGCGAAGACGAGGGCCGCCTGCGCCTGGTGCGCAACGTCTGGATTGAGCGGGTCCATCTGCGGGTTTTCCGCCAGGAAATCTTTGACGAGCATGGCGACATCGTCAGCGATGCCCGTTATGAGAACTACGACAACGTGGACGGCATCCAGTTTCCCAAGCGGATCAGCATCATGCGCCCCAAAGACGAATATGGGTTGAAACTGACGGCACAAAAGGTGGACCTGAATACACCGCTCGGCGATGACAAATTCGCGCTGGTGCAGCCTCCGGGCACCGAGTTGATGGACCTCTCGGTCCCCGCCACCGGGCGGCGGCTGCCCGCCGGTGAGAACCGCGCTCCCGCCGGCGGCAAAGCGCTCTCCAAGCCGCGAGGTGGCGGACAAGGGGGCGGCCGATGACGAACCGCATGGTGGTGAGCAATCTTGCGCACCGGCCGATTCGCACCGCGCTCAGCGTGATCGCCGTCGCCGTCGAGGTGTTGCTGATCCTGAGCGTTATCGGGCTGGTGACCGGGCTGCTCGACGACGCGGCCCGCCGCCAGAAAGGTTTGGGCGCCGACATTATCGTCCAGGCGCCGGGCGGCTCGGTGATGATGGGCATGGGCACCGCGCCGATGCCGGTCAAGATCGCCGACCGGCTGCGCGAGGCGCCTGGAGTCTCGGCCGTCACGCCGGTCTTTGTGCAATCCTTCGGCGGCTTCACGCTGGTCTATGGCATTGATCCGGAAAGCTTCAACGCCGTCACCGGGGGAATCAAGTTGATCGAGGGCCGCGCGATCCAGAGCGGCTTCGAACTGATGGTGGACGACATTTACTCGCAAAGCAACCAGCTCCGGGTCGGCCAGAAGTACGAACTGTTCAACCACGCGTTCGACATCGTGGGGATCGTCCGGCACGGCAAAGGAGCGCGATTGTTCATGCCCCTGGCGACGCTGCAGGATCTGCTCGGCTCGCAAGGAAAGGCCTCGCTTTTCTATGCGAAGGTGAGCGATCCGGCCGCCGTGGACCCGGTCCTGGCGGCCTTCAAGAAATTGCTGCCCGGCTACCCGATTCGCTCGATGGAAGAGTTCACTTCCCTGATCACCGAGGGCAGCCTGCCGGGGCTGAAGCCGTTTCAACGCATCATGATCGGCATCGCGGTGGTGATCGGTTTCCTGGTGATCTTCCTGGCGATGTATACCACGGTGCTGGAGCGGACGCGCGAGATCGGGATCCTGAAGTCGTTGGGGGCGTCGAAGGGTTACGTGGTGAACATCATCCTGCGCGAAACGGTGCTGGTGGCGGCGCTGGGGATCGCGATCGGCATCGGGGCCAGCCTGCTGCTGCGCCACTTCGTGGTCACCGCTTTTCCGCAGCTCAGCATCCTGATTACCGGCGACTGGATCCTGCGCGCCTCGCTCATCGCCGTGGGCGGATCGCTGCTGGGATCGGCCTATCCGGCGCTGCGCGCCGCGCAGCAGGACCCGATCGCCGCGCTGGCCTACGAATAGGATGCCCGAATCGGCACAGCCTATGGTGGAAGTCCGAGCGCTGAAAAAAACTTTCCGCATCGGCAAGGTGGAAGTGCCGGCCCTGCGCGGCGTGGACCTGCGCGTAGCCGCCGGAGAGTTTCTGGCGGTCGTCGGCCCGTCCGGCTCGGGAAAGTCAACGCTGTTTCACATCATCGGCGGGCTCACCAGTCCCACCGAAGGGCGCGTTCTGGTGGCCGGCGTGGACCTGGCCTCGCTCGATGACGCCGGGCGCACCCGTTTGCGCAGGGACAAGGTGGGCTTCGTCTTCCAGCGCTTTAACCTGCTGCCGACACTGACCGCGGCCGGCAACATCGAGATCGCCCGCGACATCGCCGGCCCTCACCGCCAGAACGGTTTTCCGCCGGAACAGTTTCAGGAGATCCTGCGCATGCTCGGCATCGCCGGGCGGCTCGACCACAAACCCTCGGAGATGTCGGGCGGCGAGCAGCAGCGGGTC